>NZ_JBSGZJ010000023.1:0-35702 GCF_053610925.1 Streptomyces sp. NPDC054847
GCCGCGGAGGGCCGCGGCCGCGCCCTCGGGCGCGGTCGTACGCATCATCGTCAGCACCCGCGCCGCGACGTCCGGCATCGCCGTGACGTTGTACGCCGCCAGCATCTTGTCGATCACTTCGTCCGCGTAGCCGTCCATGCCCTCCGCGAGCAGCCTGTCGGCGAGGCTGTTGCGGAAGGCCTTGCCCTCCTCCGTCTCCGCGACCGGGGACGTGTCCGACAGGACGAGTGCCCGCACGCGCGGCGCGTACGAACGCTGGAACTCCATCGCGATCTGTCCGCCCATGGAGACCCCGCCGACCACCACGCGCTCGAGACCGAGTCGGTCGAGGAGGCCCGCGATGTCGTCGGCGAAGTCGGAGAGCAGAGTCTTGCCGGGGATCACTTCGCTCTCGCCGTAACCGCGCAGGTCGGGGGTGATCACGCGGTATCCGGCCGCGGTCATGGCCTCGGCCTGGGGCGCCCAGAGGGAGCGGTTGAATGGGTGCCCGTGGACGAGGACGACAGGCACGCCGTCGGCAGGGCCCTGGTCGCTGTAGTGGATCGCTGCACCGTTGACGGTCACTCGGCTCATGCCAGGCACTCTACAAGTGTGGTCAGGGACATGATCGGCGCCAACCGGCCGTGGTCAGGCGGCACTTCCGGCCACGCCCGGGTCCATGGGGCCGGGGCGCGTCGCCTCCCGCGCGGTGCCCGTCATTCGGCGAAGAACCGGACCAGCGTCGGCGCCAGTACGTGCGGGGCCACTTCGTGCGTCTGGCCCGTCAAGGTGCGGTGGCGGCCTCGGGGGAGGGCCGTCGCCACGGCGCGGGCGGCCTCGCGCGTCCCGGTGGGGCTCGCGCCACCGTCGACCACCATCACACGGGCCGTGACGGTGGCGAGGAGCGCCGTGGGCACCATGCCGTCGCCCGTCACCTCATGGTCGTACACCAAGGTGTGCGCCAGCGCCTCCATGCCGGACCACACCGGCAGCCGGCGGAGCCCGGCGACCGTCTCCTCGGCCGTCCCCGTCGCGGCCAGGAAAGCGGCGAGCGCGTCACCCCGCCGCCCGTCGGCGAGGAGGGCCGTCATCCGGCCGACGTGCTCGGTGGTGCCGTGCGCGGCCGCGGGGTCGGTCTCGAACGGCGGTTCGTAGACGGAGATTTGGGTGATCGGCACCCCGGCCGCCGCGGCGCGCAACGCCAGCGCCGCACCCGAGGAGATGGCGTGGACGGCGGCCCGTCCGCCCGCCGCCCCGATGACGGCGGCGAGGTCCTCGATCTCGCGCCGCACCGCGTACGGGGCCGTGTCGCCACTCGCTCCCCGGCCACGGCGGTCGTACGTGAACACGCTGAAATGCGGGGCGAGCAGCTCGGCCAGCGGCGCGTCGGAGGCGGCCGTGCGCAGCGCTCCGCCCACCAGGACCAACGACGGTCCGCTGCCGCGCCGTTCGTAGGCGATGAGGGTGCCGTCCGCGGACTCGGCCTTCAACACAGCCGTGCTCATGGTGGTGTCCATGAGAGGGCTGACCGGGCCGCTCGCGAGAACTCATCGCTCCGGCGCGAAAATTTCGTCAGAGATGTCGGTGCCCCCCTTTACGGTGGTCGCATGAACATCTGCGTCTTCCTCTCCGCCGCCGATCTCGACGAGCGCTACACCCGCCCCGCCCGCGAGTTCGCCGAGCTCATCGGCAAGGGCGGTCACACACTGGTGTGGGGCGGTTCGGAGAGCGGGCTGATGAAGGTCGTGGCGGACGGCGTGCAGGAGTCCGGCGGGCGGCTGGTCGGCGTCTCCGTCGAGTTCCTTCAGGCCAAGGCGCGGGCGAACGCCGACGAGATGGTGATCGCCAAGGACCTCGCGGAGCGCAAGGCGCTGCTGCTCGCCAGGTCCGACGCCGTCGTGATCATGGTCGGTGGCACAGGGACGCTCGACGAGGCGACCGAGATCCTGGAGCTGAAGAAGCACGGCCATCACGCCAAGCCGGTCGTCCTCCTCAACGCCGCGGGGTTCTACGACGGCCTCAAGCAGCAGTTCCAGCGGATGGAGGACGAGGGCTTCCTGCCCCTGCCGCTGACCGACCTCGTGTTCTTCGCCGAGGACGGCGCCGGTGCCATGGCGTACCTCGAGGAGTCCGCCGGCATCCAGTAGTGCGAGCATGGCGGGCATGACCACCCATCTGATCACCGGCGCAGGATCCGGCATCGGCGCGGCCGTCGCCCGTCGTCTGCACGAGCGGGGCGACGACGTCGTCCTCGTCGCGCGCGACGCGGGCCGGGCCAAGGAGTTCGAGGCGCGCTACCCGGGAGCCGGCACGCTTGTCGCCGACCTGGCGGACCCCGACCGGATCTCCTGGGCCCTCGGGCACCAGTCCATGCCCGAGAGCGTCGACTCGCTGCTGCACATCGCGGGCATCGTCGACCTCGGACCGGTCGGCGACCTTCGTCCGAAGACCTGGCACCAGCAGCTCAACGTGAACCTGATCGCGCCCGCCGAGCTGACCCGGCTGTTCCTTCCCCAACTGCGGGCCGCGCAGGGCCATGTGGTCTTCGTCAACTCCGGCGCCGGCCTCGCCGCCCACGCCGAGTGGGCCGCGTACGCCGCCTCCAAGCACGGCCTGAAGGCCCTCGCGGACTCCCTGCGGCACGAGGAGCACGCCGCCGGAGTGCGGGTCACCTCCGTCTACCCGGGGCGTACCGCGAGCCCCATGCAGGCCAAGGTGCACTCGCAGGAGGGCAAGGAGTACGACCCCGCCCGCTGGATCGACCCCGAGTCGGTCGCCACGGCGATCCTCACCGCGCTGGACCTGCCGCGCGACGCGGAGATCAACGATCTGACGGTGCGGCCGGGGCGCTGAGCGCGGCGGCACGTACGCTGCCGGGGTGAGCGAGAAGAACGAGTTCCGATGGGGCCCCGCGACCGGCGTGGGCTCCCTGCCCGGCGGCGACGCACGCGAGGCGGCGAGGACGGTCACCGGGTCCTTCGAGGAGTTTGTCCACTTGGCGGAACTGCCCGCCCGGGGGCCGGGCGCCGACATGATCGGCCGGACCGTCGGCCTCCTCGTCGAGATGTACGCCCATGTGGAGCCGAGCGGCTGGCGGATCAGCGACCGGCCCGGTCGCGACACCCGCAGAGCCCGCTCCTGGATGGGCGAGGACCTCGACGCGCTCGAGGAGTTCACCCAGGGCTACGAGGGCCCGCTGAAGGTGCAGGCCGTCGGCCCGTGGACGCTCGCCGCCGCCCTCGAACGGCGCGGCGGCGAGGCCGCGCTCGGCGACCCCGGCGCGTGCCGGGACCTCGCCGCCTCCCTCGCCGAGGGACTGCGTGACCATCTCGCCGAGGTGCGCCGCCGGGTCCCCGGAGCCCGTGTCGTGCTTCAGCTCGACGAGCCGTCGCTCACGGCCGTGCTGCGCGGCCAGGTCAGGACCGCCAGCGGCTACCGCACGTACCGCGCAATCGACCGGCAGGTCGTCGAGAGCACCCTGCGGGAGGTCATGGCCGCCGCGGAGGGACCGGTGGTCGTGCACTCCTGCGCCCCGGACGTACCGTTCGCGCTACTGCGCCGCGCCGGCGTGCAGGGAATCTCGTTCGATTTCGGACTGCTCACGGAACGTGACGAGGAGTCCATCGGTGAGGCGGTGGAAGGCGGCACGAAGCTCTTCGCGGGCATCGTCCCCTCCACGGACGCCGTGTCGGCCGGATTGTCGGTGGGCGCCGATATCGTCAAGGGTGTACGGACACTGTGGCGCAGGCTGGGGCTGAATCCGGGGACTCTCGCCGAGTCGATCGTGATCACTCCGACGTGCGGGCTCGCGGGCGCCTCGCCCGCCTACGCCCGCGCGGCGCTCGCCCACTGCGTCCGCGCCGCGAGATCCCTCGCGGACAACCCTGAGTAACGGGTGCACGGACAACGGGAGGACGAAACGGTGGCCGGCGAACAGCAGACGAACCTGCCCGCCCAGGCACGGGAGGAGCACGCGCTCCTGTCCGAGCAGATCGAGGAGCACCGCTTCCGGTACTACGTGAAGGACAGCCCCGTCATCAGCGACGCCGAGTTCGACAAGCTCCTCCGGGAGCTCGAAGGGCTCGAGGAGCGCTATCCGGAGCTGCGCACGCCCGACTCCCCGACCCAGAAGGTCGCGGGGGACTACGAGACCGAGCTGACCAAGGTCGAGCACCGCGAGCGGATGCTCTCCCTGGACAACGCCTTCGACGAAGCGGAGCTCGCCGCCTGGGCCGAGCGCGTCGCCCGTGACGTCGGCGCCCCCGGCTACCACTTCCTGTGCGAGCTGAAGGTCGACGGCCTCGCGGTCAACCTCACCTACGAGAAGGGCCGGCTGACCCGTGCGGCGACCCGCGGCGACGGGCGCGTGGGCGAGGACATCACTCCGAACGTCCGGACCATCGCCGGAATCCCGAAGCGGCTCAAGGGTGACCGCATCCCCGACCTCGTGGAGATCCGCGGCGAGGTCTACTTCCCGATGGAGCAGTTCCAGGAGCTCAACGCCCGTCGTGTGGCAGCCGGCGAGCAGCCCTACGCCAACCCGCGGAACTCTGCCTCCGGTTCACTGCGCCAGAAGGACCCCAAGGTCACCGCCACGCTGCCGCTGCGCATGGTGGTGCACGGCATCGGCGCCCGTGAGGGCCTGACGATCGACCGGCTCTCCCAGGCGTACGACCTGCTCCGTGAGTGGGGCCTGCCCACCGCCCGGCACAACAAGGTGGTCGGCTCGCTCGACGAGGTGCGGGAGTTCATCGCCTACTTCGGGGAGCACCGCCACTCCGTCGAGCACGAGATCGACGGGGTCGTGGTCAAGCTCGACGAGATCCCGCTGCAGGGCCGTCTGGGGTCGACCGCGCGTGCGCCGCGCTGGGCGATCGCCTGGAAGTACGCGCCGGAGGAGGTCAACACCAAGCTGGTCAACATCCGCGTCGGAGTCGGCCGAACCGGTCGCGTCACCCCGTACGCACAGGTCGAGCCGGTGACGGTGGCGGGCTCCGAGGTCGAGTTCGCGACCCTGCACAACCAGGACGTGGTCAAGGCCAAGGGCGTTCTCATCGGCGACACGGTGGTGCTGCGCAAGGCCGGTGACGTCATCCCCGAGATCCTCGGCCCCGTGGCGGATCTCCGGGACGGCAGCGAGCGGGAGTTCGTGATGCCGGCCGAGTGCCCCGAGTGCGGCACCGCCCTGCGCCCCATGAAGGAGGGCGACGTCGACCTGCGCTGCCCCAACGCCCGCTCGTGTCCTGCCCAGTTGCGGGAGCGGCTCTTCTACCTGGCGGGGCGCAGGGCTCTCGACATCGAGCACTTCGGGTACGTCGCGGCCGCGGCGCTCACCCAGCCGCTGGAGCCCGCGGAGCCGCCGCTCGCCGACGAGGGCGACCTGTTCGACCTCACCATGGAGAAGCTGCTGCCCATCAAGGCGTACGTCCTCGACCAGGACAGCGGCCTTCCCAAGCGGGACCAGAAGACCGGCGAGGACAAGATCGCGACGGTGTTCGCCAACCAGAAGGGCGAGCCGCGCAGGAACGCCGTGGCGATGCTGGAGAACATCGCGGCGGCCAAGGAGCGCCCGCTGGCCCGGATCATCACGGGGCTGTCGATCCGTCATGTGGGCCCGGTGGCCGCCGAGGCGCTCGCCCGTGAGTTCCGGTCCATCGACCGCATCGAGCAGGCGACGGAGGAGGAGCTCGCGGCCGTCGACGGCGTCGGCCCGACCATCGCCGCCGCCCTCAAGCAGTGGTTCGAGGAGGACTGGCACCGCGAGATCCTGCGCAAGTGGCGTGCGGCGGGCGTGCGGATGGAGGAGCACGGCCCGGGGGAGGACGCGGGGCCGCGTCCGCTCGAAGGGCTGACGGTCGTCGTCACCGGAACGCTGGAGAACCACACCAGGGATGGCGCAAAAGAAGCGCTCCAGAGCCTCGGAGCGAAAGTGGCCGGTTCCGTATCGAAGAAGACGAGCTTCGTGGTGGTCGGTGACAATCCCGGCTCCAAGTACGACAAGGCCGTGCAGTTGAAGGTGCCGGTTCTGGACGAGTCGGGCTTCGCGGTCCTTCTCGAAGAGGGACCGGAGGCGGCTCGTGAGGCTGCTGTGACCGAGGAGGCATGACAAAAGGGGCTCGGACGGGCGCTCGACGGGGGCGCACGAGGCGCGCCGGCGCGGCACGAGGGGCAGGATCCGGACGCCCGGAGCGCCGGTGGAACGCCCAGTACAGGTCACGCGTTCACCGCATACCAGATGGTTAAGGGTGGCCGGGTCGCATTCGGGCAAGAGCTGTAGAGCGCTGCCCGTGCAGGTCTCCCGCGGCCTACTGTTGAAATGTGCGCCTGTCGTGCACGGCTGCGTGGTGGGATTCAGTCGTGGTGGCATGACAACGGGAGCCATCGCGAGGCACCGCCGGCTGTGAGAGGGACGGGAATGAAACCGACCGAGAGCGCCGCCCCGGTCTCACGGCCGCGTGCACTCGCGGCGCTGGTGGGCAGGAAACCCGGTCTGCCCGCGGCCGTCGTGGCAACTGCCGCGCTCGTGCTGGGCATCGGAGTCGTACGGGCCCTCCAGGAGGGGCACGCGCTCTTCCCCACCGGCACCGTCGGTTGGTCGCTCGCCGTGCTCACCGGGATCATCGTCGGGCATCTCGTCGCCCTCGGCCGCGACCGCTGGTGGGGCGGCGCGGGATCGGGTGCCGCGCTCACCCTCGCCACCCTGCTCCTGTTCGGCTGGGTGGCGGCGGGCCTGGTCTCCCTCGCCGTCGTGGCCCTCGTCGGCGCCGCCTGCCGCAACCGCTGGCGGCAGGGCGTGCTGCACGGCGCCGTCGACATCCTCGGCATCGGAGCGGCGGCGCTCGCGCTCGCCCTCTTCGACGTCGTGCCCACCGTCGAGCGGCCCTGGGACCCGCTCAGCTGGGAGCCCGCGGCCGCGCCCGAGGTGATCCTCGCCGCCACCGCGTATCTGGGCGCCACCCGGCTGCTGCTCTGGTACGTGCTGGCACCGCAGGCCGGCGGTCTGCCGACCGTCGCCCGCACGGCCCTGCTGCGGCAGGGCCTCGTCGCCGTCGCGCTCGTCGGCATAGCGCCGCTGATCTGCGTCGTCGCCGTCGCGATGCCGCTGCTGCTGCCGCTGTTCGCCGTACCGCTGATCGCACTGGACTCCACGCTGTGGATCGCCAGGGCCAGGGCCGAGGAGCAGCTGCGTGACCCGCTCACCGGGCTGCCCAACCGGCAGTGGCTGCTGGAGCGCACCTGGTCCGCACTGGAGGACGCGGAGAGCAGCGGCGCACGCGCCGCGCTCGTCCTGATCGACCTCGACCGCTTCCGGTCCGTCAACGACACACTCGGTCACCTCGCGGGGGACCGGCTTCTGCTGCAGATCGCCGACCGGCTCCGGCTCGCCCTGCCGCGGGGCGCGGAGGCCGCGCGGCTCGGCGGCGACGAGTTCGCCGTGCTGCTGCCCACCGCCGACTCGACGACGTCCGCGCAGCGGATCGCCCGGCACCTCGTCGCCGATCTGTCCTCCCCGCTCGACCTCGACGGGCTCACCCTCGTCCTGGAGGCCAGCGCCGGACTGGCCGTCTTCCCCGACCACGCGCTGGACGCCGAAGGGCTGCTGCGCCGCGCCGACGTGGCGATGTACCAGGCCAAGCGCGACCGGACAGGCGTCGAGGTGTACGAGTCCAAGCGCGACAGCAACACCCCCGACCGGCTCGGTCTCCTCGGCGACCTGCGCCGCGCGCTGGACGCCGGAGACGTCGAACTCCACTACCAGCCCAAGGTCCGCTTCGACGGGCATGTCGCCGGTCTCGAGGCCCTCGTCCGCTGGGTCCACCCCGAGCGGGGGCGGGTCCCGCCGGACGAGTTCATCGCCATCGCCGAGTCCTCGGGACTGATGCCGCACCTGACCGAGTACGTCCTCGAGACGGCGCTCGCCCAGGTCGCCACATGGCGCGCGCAGGGACTCGAGGTCCCGGTCGCCGTCAACGTCTCGCCGCGTGACGTCCACACACCCGGCTTCGCCGGGGCCGTGGCCGCGCGGCTCGCCCGGCACGGCGTCCCCGCGGGCGCGCTGCAGCTGGAAATAACGGAACACGTGCTGCTGGAGGACCCGCAGCGGGCTGCGGACACCCTGGCGGGGCTCGCCGACCACGGCGTGAAGATGTCGCTGGACGACTTCGGCACCGGCTACTCGTCCCTGGTGCACCTGCGCCGGCTGCCCGTCAGCGAGCTGAAGATCGACCGCTCCTTCGTGGCCAGGCTCGCGGTCGACGCCGAGGACGCGGAGATCGTCCGCTGCACCGTGGACCTCGCCCACTCCCTCGGCCTGCTGGTCGTCGCGGAGGGCGTCGAGGACGACGAGACCTGGGAGCGCCTGAGAGACCTGCGCTGCGACGCGGTGCAGGGGTGGCTGGTCGCCGCGGCGATGCCTCCGCAGGAGGCCACGGCGTGGCTGCTGGCCCGCGGCGAGCACGGCTGGCACCGTCCGGCCCTCCCGGCGGCCGGCGAGATCCCCCCGCCCCAGCCGCGCGCGAACCGCACGTCGGGCCGGGCGGTGACGTAGGCCCTGCCGGCGGCCCGTCGTCGGTCGGCCGCTCCCCGGCCCCTGGCGGGCGGCGGCCGCGGCGAGCACGTCCGGCCCTCCCAGCGGTGAGATCCCCCCGCCCCAGCCGCGCGCCAACCGCGCTTCGGGCCGGGCGGTGACGTAGGCCCTGACGGCGGCCCGTCGTCGGCCGGCCGCTCCCCGGCCCCTGGCGGGCGGCGGCCGCGGCGAGCACGTCCGGCCCTCCCAGCGGTGAGATCCCCCCGCCCCAGCCGCGCGCGAACCGCACTTCGGGCCGCGCGGTGACGTAGGCCCTGACGGCGGCCCGTCGTCGCCAGACCGCTCCCCGCCCCTGGCGTGCAGCGGCTGTCGGCCCCGGCGCCGTGGACCACGGGCACCCGGCGGTATCGGCGACGGTGGTGCCGCGGTGCGCGTAGCGTCCGGTCCCGGCCCGGCCGGGCAGCAGTCGCGGCGCGGGCCCGCGCAGGGGTCATGGGCAGCAAGCCGCCGTGGCGTGGGCCGGGTTTCGGGGCGGGGCACCACCCACGGCAGCCGGGCCACGAGGGGAGGCCGCGGCGGGGGAAAGCAAACCGTTTCACGGTCAGCGGCGCTCGCCCCATAGGATTGGGCCAAAACCATCACACTCACCCCTGAGGATCGCTGCATGCCTGGCATCACGCGCGAGGAGGTCGCCCACCTCGCACGGCTGGCGCGTCTGGAGCTGTCCGGCGAAGAGCTCGAGCACTTCGCCGGACAGCTCGACGACATCATCGGCGCGGTCGCCCGCGTCTCCGAGGTCGCCGACCAAGACGTACCGCCGACCTCCCACCCGCTGCCGCTGACCAACGTCATGCGCGCGGACGAGGTCCGTCCGTCGCTCACCCCCGAGCAGGCGCTCTCCGGCGCCCCGGCCCAGGAGCAGCAGCGTTTCAAGGTGCCGCAGATCCTGGGGGAGGACTAATCACCATGTCGGACAGCATCATCAAGCTCACCGCCGCCGAGATCGCCGCGAAGATCGCCGCCGGCGAGCTCACGGCTGTCGAGGTGACGCAGGCCCACCTGGCCCGTATCGAGGCCGTCGACGAGAAGGTCCACGCCTTCCTCCACGTCGACCGCGAGGGCGCCCTCGCCCAGGCCCGCGCCGTCGACGAGAAGCGCGCGAAGGGCGAGAAGCTCGGTCCTCTCGCCGGTGTCCCGCTCGCGCTGAAGGACATCTTCACCACCGAGGGCATCCCCACCACGGTCGGCTCCAAGATCCTCGAGGGCTGGATCCCGCCGTACGACGCGACGGTCACCCAGCGGCTCAAGGCGGCCGACGTCGTCATCCTCGGCAAGACCAACATGGACGAGTTCGCCATGGGGTCCTCGACCGAGAACAGCGCGTACGGCCCGACGGGCAACCCGTGGGACCTCACCCGTATCCCCGGCGGCTCCGGCGGCGGCTCCAGTGCCGCCCTCGCCTCCTACGAGGCGCCGCTCGCCATCGGCACGGACACCGGCGGCTCGATCCGTCAGCCCGCCGCCGTGACCGCGACGGTCGGCGTCAAGCCCACGTACGGCGGAGTTTCGCGGTACGGCATGGTCGCGTTCAGCAGCAGCCTCGACCAGGGCGGGCCGTGCGCCCGTACCGTCCTCGACGCCGCCCTGCTCCACGAGGTCATCGCCGGGCACGACCCGCTCGACTCGACGTCCATCGACGCGCCGGTGCCGCCGGTCGTCGAGGCGGCCCGCAACGGCTCCGTGGCCGGGATGCGCGTCGGCATCGTCAAGCAGTTCCGCGGCGAGGGCTACCAGGCCGGCGTCGTGCAGCGCTTCGACGAGTCGGTGGAACTGCTGAAGGAGCTCGGCGCCGAGATCGTCGAGCTGGACTGCCCGTCCTTCGACCTGGCGCTCTCCGCGTACTACCTGATCGCGCCCTCCGAGTGCTCCTCGAACCTCGCCCGCTTCGACGCCATGCGTTACGGCCTGCGGGTCGGCGACGACGGCACGAAGTCCGCGGAGGACGTCACCGCGCTCACCCGCGAGGCTGGCTTCGGTGACGAGGTCAAGCGCCGCATCATGCTCGGCACGTACGCGCTCAGCTCCGGCTACTACGACGCGTACTACGGCTCCGCGCAGAAGGTCCGCACCCTCATCACCCGGGACTTCGAGAAGGCGTTCGAGCAGGTCGACGTGATCGTCTCCCCGACGACGCCGACCACCGCCTTCCCGATCGGCGAGCGCGCCGACGACCCGATGGCGATGTACCTCGCGGACCTGTGCACCATCCCGACCAACCTGGCCGGCAACGCGGCCATGTCGCTGCCCTGCGGTCTCGCACCGGAGGACGGCCTGCCCGTCGGCCTGCAGATCATCGCCCCGGCCATGAAGGACGACCGTCTGTACAAGGTCGGTGCAGCCGTCGAGGCGGCGTTCGTGGAACGCTGGGGGCACCCGCTGCTTGAGGAGGCTCCGTCGCTATGAGTGCCATGGCAAAGAAGGCCAAGAACTTCAAGAAGTCCAAGACCGGGCTGTACGTATCGCTCGGCAGCACCGCGTTCGGCGCGATCAGCGTCGCCAAGCAGGCCAGGCTGGCCCGCGAGGACGGCGACATGCTGCGGCTGATCGACGCCGCGGTGTCCGCCGCCGCCATCGTCACCGGCCTGGCCATCCTCTACCGCGAGCTGAAGCGGCTCGGCGACGACGACGTTCTGCTGGGCTGAGAGGGAAAGTTTCATCGTGACCGTCACTGAACTGGTGTCGTACGAGGACGCCCTCGCGTCCTACGACCCCGTCATGGGCCTCGAGGTCCATGTCGAGCTCGGCACCAAGACCAAGATGTTCTGCGGGTGCTCCACGGAGCTGGGCGCCGAGCCCAACTCGCAGACCTGCCCCACCTGCCTCGGCATGCCCGGCTCCCTGCCGGTCGTCAACGCGGTCGCCGTCGAGTCGGCCGTCAAGATCGGCCTCGCGCTGCACTGCGAGATCGCAGAGTGGTGCCGCTTCGCCCGGAAGAACTACTTCTATCCGGACATGCCGAAGAACTTCCAGACCTCGCAGTACGACGAGCCGATCGCCTTCAACGGCTATCTGGACGTCCAGCTCGAGGACGGCGAGGTCTTCCGCGTGGAGATCGAGCGCGCCCACATGGAGGAGGACACCGGCAAGTCGACCCACGTCGGCGGCGCCACCGGCCGTATCCACGGCGCGTCCCACTCCCTGCTCGACTACAACCGGGCCGGTATCCCGCTGATCGAGATCGTCACCAAGCCGATCGAGGGCGCCGGCACGCGGGCTCCCGAGGTCGCCAAGGCGTACGTCGCCGAGCTGCGCGAGCTCATCAGGGCCCTCGGCGTGTCCGAGGCCCGCATGGAGATGGGCCAGATGCGCTGCGACGTGAACCTGTCGCTGCGCCCGAACGGCACCGAGAAGTTCGGCACCCGTTCCGAGACGAAGAACGTCAACTCGCTGCGCAGCGTGGAGCGTGCGGCCCGGTACGAGATCCAGCGGCACGCCGCGGTGCTCTCGTCCGGCGGCACCATCGTGCAGGAGACCCGGCACTTCCACGAGGACGACGGCTCCACGACGTCCGGACGGGTCAAGGAGGAGGCGGAGGACTACCGCTACTTCCCCGAGCCCGACCTGGTCCCGGTCGCGCCCACGCGCGAGTGGGTCGAGGAGCTTCGCGCCACCCTGCCCGAGCTGCCGCGTCTTCGGCGCAACCGGCTCCGTGAGGAGTGGGGCGTCTCCGAGCACGACATGCAGTCGATCCTCAACGCCGGCGCGGTCGACCTGATCGTCGCCACGATCGAGGCGGGCGCACCGGCCGACCAGGCCCGCAAGTGGTGGATGGGCGAACTGGCCCGCAACGCCAACGAGTCGGGCAAGGCCCTGGACGAGCTGCCGATCACCCCGGCGCAGGTCGCCCGGGTGACCGCGCTGGTCAAGGAGGGCTCGCTCAACGACAAGCTGGCCCGTCAGGTCATCGAGGGCGTGCTCGCGGGCGAGGGTGACCCGGACGCCGTTGTGGACAAGCGCGGCCTGAAGGTCGTCTCGGACGAGGGCGCGCTCGGCGCGGCCGTCGACGAGGCCATCGCGGGCAACGCGGCGATCGCGGACAAGATCCGCGGCGGCAAGGTCGCGGCGGCGGGAGCGCTCGTGGGCGCGGTCATGAAGACCACCCGCGGCCAGGCCGACGCGGCCAGGGTGAAGGAACTGATCCTTCAGAAGCTGGGCGTCACCGAGGGCTGACGGCTCTCTGCACGGCGAGGGCGGCGCGCACCACGGGTGCGTGCCGCCTTTCCGTGTTCCCGCGTCCACGTCGCCTGCGGGCCCGGAGTCGGCAGCGCGGCATGCGCCTTCTTGGTCAAGGCGGCAGCATCCCCACCGGGGGTGAATCCCCGCGTTACCGATCAGGGAGCCGGGCCGTTGTCACGACATGACCAAAGCACACCGTGTACTCGCCGCTCTCGCCCTCGCCACCGGCGCCTCCGCGCTCGCGGCCCCCGCCGCGACCGCCGCCTCCCCCGAACTCCCCGTCGGGACGCTGTCCGTCATGGACACGGTCGACACCCTCACCGAAGGCTCCGTCGCACCGGAGCAGCGCGGGCAGATGCCGAGCACCTCCGAGCAGCTCTCCGGACTCAACAGGCTGGCCGAGGTGCCCGGTGAGCTGGACCCGCTCACCAGCCAGGCCGCGCCGGTGGCGGGGCTGCTCGGCGCCTAGGGTCGTCCCTCCGGACCGGGCCGGATGCCGGACGGCGGCGGGCGGACGTGCGGTCAGTGGCGGACGCCCAGTACCGGCAGCCACAGTTCGCCCCGGTCCTTGCAGCTCACGTCCCTCGCACGGAGCTCCTCCGGCGCCCTGGTGCCGCGGGCGCACAGCTCGGTGACGACGAGGGCCGCCAGGTCCGCGGCGCTCTCCGGCCCGGGATCGGGGAAGTCCGTCTGCCACCAGCCGCGGTCCCTGCTCTGCCAGCCGCGGGCGAGCATCGTCCTGGCGCGGTCCTCGTCGTTCTCCCCGTCGCGGTCGTCGATCGACGCCTGGAGGCCGTCCTCGAGGCTGTAGGACACGAGCAGTTGGCGGCCCCGGTCGACGGCGCTGGTCAGGCAGAAACTCGCCCAGTCGGTGCCGACCTGCACCGGCAGCTGCTCCACCCACGCCGCGAGAAGCAGCTGAAGGCCGTACTGGAACTGCCCAAGGTCCGCGGCGGGACGGCCGCCCGGACGGGACGTCGGGCGCTCACCGGGGCCGCTGCGGTCCAGCTGCCACACGTACGGAAGGAACGCCGGGTCGTACGGCTCGCCGCCGGACCACGCGCCGCCCCACTCGAAGGCCCGCCGCTCCTCGCCCTCGAGGGTCAAGGTGTCGTGGACCGACAGCCCCACCTGCTGCCGGTCCCCGGCGAGCAGGACGGTTCTGCGGCCGTCACGCCAGCGGACGCTCGGGCCCTCCGCCGAGCCGCCGTACAGCGTCGGCTCGCCGATCCGTGCCACGATCGCGTCGTACACCCCCTGGAGCGCGAGGCGGCGCCCGGCAGGGGTGCTGTCCGGCTCGTGGACGAGCACGGGGACGGGGGCCCGGCCCAGGTGCGGGCCGGGCGCGTCATGGAGCATGCGGGCGAACTCCGCGGCGTCCGCGGGCGTCAGGGCCGTCTGGTGGATCCCCCTGTATTCCATGACGGCCATCGTGCCAGTCGGCGCCGACAAATCCGCTCGTCTTGTGGACCACGGCCGATTCCCGCCGTCGTGCGCCCCCCGAGGCCGGATGCCCCTGCCCAGTACGGCGGAGCGGGCGGTTCCGCCGCCGGCCGGATGCCGATTGGACTTCCTGGCCGGACTCTTGGACGTTCACCACTCGGATGTCACCAGGCCTTCTCGCCGACATCCGCTCCGATTACCGTCCCTGCGGAGCAATGGCTCAAGGATGAACCATTGGCCGTCGACGGGAGGTCGGGATGTCACCGGAGATTTCGCGCAGAAGAATGCTCGCGCTCGGTACGGGAGCACTCGGCGCGGCGGCCGCGGGATCGCTGCTGCCGCCGTCTCTCCAGGCGGCGCTCGCCGCTGACCCCCCGGCCGGCGGGCTGCGCGCGGTCGAGCACGTGGTGATCCTCATGCAGGAGAACCGGTCCTTCGACCACTACTTCGGGACACTGCGCGGAGTGCGCGGCTTCGGCGACCGCAACGCCGTCGAACTCCCCTCCGGCCGGACGGTCTTCGAGCAGCCGGCGTCGCAGGGACCGGTGCTGCCCTTCCCCGTCCGGGAGGCCGCGGCAGCGCAGAAGAAGGACCTCCAGTACATCGGCGACCTCGACCACTCGTGGGGCGGCGGCGCCAAGGCCTGGCGCGACGGATGGATGGACGGCTGGGTCTCCGCGAAGACCGCCGCGACCATGGCCTACTACGACCGGCGCGACCTGCCGCTGCACTACGAGCTCGCGGACACCTTCACCATCTGCGACGCCTACCACTCCTCGATCCACACCTCGACGAACCCGAACCGCAACCATCTCTGGAGCGGCTGGACGGGACACGAGGCCGACGGCAGCCGGGCCGTGACCAACGCCGCGTACGCCGAGGGCACCCACCCCGGCTACCCGTGGCCGACGTACGCGGAGCGCCTGGAGAGGGCGGGCCGCAGCTGGAAGACGTACACGGAGTGGGAGAACTTCACCGACAACAGCATCGAGTTCTTCACGAGCTTCAAGAAGATCGCGCGCAAGGCGCTGGCGGAATCCGGTGGCTTCACCTACATGGAGGCCTTCTACGCCAAGGTCCGCGAGACCGAGGACGCCGCGGAGCGCGCCGCGCTGCTCGCGTCGCTCGAGCGGGGCGTCGCGAAGCTCCCGAAGGACGAGCGGTCGCTCTTCGAGCGCGGGCTGCGCCGGGTCGAGACCGGCACACTCGCCGACAGCTTCCGTGCCGACGTGGCAGCCGGCAGGCTCCCCGCCGTGTCCTACCTCGTGCCGTCGGCCGTGGACTCCGAGCATCCCGGGACCTCGTCGCCCATCGCCTCCGCCTCCCTCGTCTACAAGGTCCTCGACGCCCTCGCCTCGCACCCCGAGGTCTGGCGGCGCACCGTCGTCCTGATCAACTACGACGAGAACGACGGCTTCTTCGACCACGTGCCGCCGCCTGTCCCGCCCGCCGACAACACCGACGAGCGCTGGCAGGGGCTCCCCACCGGCCTCGGGATCCGCGTCCCCATGCTGGTCGTCTCACCCTGGTCGGTCGGAGGCTACGTCTGCTCCGAGGTCTTCGACCACACCTCGGTGATCCGGCTGCTGGAACGGTGGACCGGGGTCGAGGAGCCCAACATCACCCCGTGGCGGCGCACCGTGACCGGCGACCTCACCTCGGCCTTCGACTTCGGCAGGGCACACCCACAGCCGGAGGTGGAGCAGCCGGGGGAGATACCCGCGTTCACGGGCCGCTGGCGGCCGCTGCCTCCCGCGGTGCAGTCGATGCCCGCCCAGGAGCCGGGCACCCGTCCCGCGCGCCCTCTGCCGTACCAGCCCGACGCCCACGCGACGCTGTCCGCCGATGCGGTCACCGTGGCGGTCCGCAACAGCGGCCGGGCGAGCGCGCACTTCGCGCTCTACCCGTACGCGGGCGAGTTCCCCGTGCCGCAGCACCGGGATGTAAGGGGCGAGGCGCAGTGGACGGTGCCCCTTACGCGTGCGGACTACCGGTTCACGATCACCGGCCCGAACGGCTTCCGCCGGGAGTTCGCCGGCCCCGCGCGGGGCACCGCGGAGGTCCGCTCCGTCATCGACCACCACGACCGCGACGTGCACCTCACGCTGCGCAACAGCGGCAGCGCGCCCCTCACGTTCACCGTGCGGCCCCTCGGCTATGTCGAGGAGGCGGACCTGCACGGCTGGACCCGCAGGATCACGGTGAAGGCCGGACGCAGCCGCACCGTCGTGCATTCGGCGGCCGACGCGCACGGCTGGTACGACCTCGAGGTGACCGTCGAGGGGCCTGAGCGGGAGTCCGGCTTCCGGCGCCGGCTGATGGGACACATCGAAAACGGCCGCCCCAGCGTCTCCGGCTGACGCGGGGGTGAACGGTGCACATCGCTGTCATAGGGCAGCGATGTGCACCGTTATGCACCGTTGTGCGTCTGTGTGACTCACCCCACAAAAGGGACAAACGATCACGATTGGCTGCCAGAGTGTCTCCTTGCAGGTCATGAGTTCTTTGCGGGCCTTTCCCGACCAAAGATCCACGAACCATCAGGGGAGCCGGTCCGTTGGCAGCAATTGCCCGGTGGTGCGTCAGGCACCGCCTCGTCGTCGTACTGCTCTGGCTCGTCACCCTCGGCGGCGTCGCGGCCGCCGCGGGCGTCGCCGGAGCCGCCTACTCCAACGACTACGAGGTCCCGGGCACCGAATCCGGCCGTGCCACCACCCTCCTCCAGGACGGCTTCCACGGCCGGGCCGGCGACAGCGACACCATCGTCTGGCGCACCGACAGCGGCAGCGTCCGGGCCCCCGACGTCGAGAAGCGCATGTCCGACATGCTCCAGGACGTCGCCGGGCTCGACGGCATCGCCGGCGTCGTGAGCCCGTACGGCAGCGACGGCGCCACACAGATCAGCCCCGACTCCCGCACCGCCTTCGCCGTGGTCGCCTTCGACCACCAGGTCGAAGACATCCCCGAGGCGCAGGCCAGGGCCGTCGTCGACACCGCGAAGGCCGCCGCGGTCGACGGGGTGGACGTCGAACTCGGCGGCAGCGCCATCGCCCTGACCGAGGCCCCCGACGGGCATCTCGCCGAAATGGTCGGTGTGGCGGTCGCCGCGGTCGTCCTCTTCCTGGTCTTCGGCTCCCTCGCCGCCAGCGTGCTGCCCATCGCCACGGCGCTCGTGTCCGTCGGAACCGCCTACGCGGGCATCGTTCTCCTCGGCCATGTCATGACCGTCGCCGACTTCGCGCCCATGCTGGGCCTCCTGATCGGCCTCGGCGTCGGCATCGACTACGCGCTCTTCATCGTCACCAGACACCGCAAGGGGCTCAAGCGCGGTCTTCCGGTGGACGAGGCGGTTCGCGACGCCGTGGCCACCACGGGCCGCGCCGTCGTCTTCGCCGGCGCCACCGTCTGCATCGCGCTCCTCGGGATGCTGATCCTGCGACTCGGCTTCCTCAACGGCGTCGCGATCGCCGCGTCCCTCACCGTCGTCCTCACCGTCGCCGCGTCCGTGACGCTGCTGCCCGCCATGCTCTCGATGATCGGCATGCGGGCCCTGAGCCGGCGCGAGCGCCGCCGGCTGGCCGAAGAGGGGCCGCAGCCCGAACTGCCGACCGGCTTCGCCGCCCGCTGGTCCGCCTTCGTCGAGCGCCGGCCCAAGCTGCTGGGCGCCTTCGCCGCGGTCGTCATGCTGGTGCTGGCTCTGCCGACGTTCTCGCTGCACCTCGGCACGTCCGACCAGGGCAACGGCCCCGCCTCCGCCACCACCCGGCAGGCGTACGACATGCTCGCCGAGGGCTTCGGCCCCGGCGTCAACGGGCCCCTCACACTCGTCGCCGAGCTGGAGGGACCCGACGACCAGATGGCGCTGGACCGGCTCCGGGAGGACCTCCGCGCCACCGACGGCGTCGCGTCCGCCGGGCCCGTCGCCTACAACAGCAGCGGGGACACGGCGGTGCTCACCGTCATCCCGGAGTTCGCGCCGCAGTCGAAGACGACGAGCGAACTCGTCGACCGCCTGCGCTCCGAGGTCCTGCCGGTCGCGGAGAACGGCACCTCGCTCCAGGTGCACGTCGGCGGTGTCACCGCCGGCTACGACGACTTCGCCGAGGTCATCGTCGGCAAGCTGCCCCTCTTCGTCGGCGTCGTCATCGCGCTCGGCTGCCTCCTGCTGCTGCTCGCCTTCCGCTCCCTCGGCATCCCGCTGAAGGCCGCGGCGATGAACGTCCTCGCCGTCGCCTCCGCCTTCGGCATCGTCGTGGCCGTCTTCCAGTGGGGCTGGGGCAGCGAGCTGCTCGGCCTCGGCAGCGCGGGCCCCATCGAGCCCTTCCTGCCGGTGATCATGGTCTCTGTGCTCTTCGGCCTCTCCATGGACTACCAGGTCTTCCTGGTCAGCCGGATGTACGAGGAGTGGCTGGAGACCGGCGACAACCGGCGCGCGGTACGGGTCGGGCTCGCCGAGACCAGCCGCGTGATCAACTCCGCGGCCGTCATCATGATCTCCGTCTTCCTCGCCTTCGTACTCAGCGGCGACCGCGTCATCGCCATGTTCGGCATCGGCCTCGCCGCTGCCGTGGCGCTGGACGCCTTCATACTGCGCACCCTGCTGGTGCCCGCGCTGATGCACATGCTCGGCGGCGCGAACTGGTGGCTGCCCCGGTGGATGGGCCGCCTGCTGCCCCGGATCAGCATCGAAAAGCCCGAGTGCCGCGAGGCCGCGCATGCGAGGATCCCCGGTGCACGCGCGCGCGAGGACGGCGAGCTCGTGCAGTAACGGCCCGCGGTCCACCGGAGGAGCACTGTGTTTGCCATAAGCCTCGGCGACGACGGAGCGGAGCTGCGTCCCCTGGAACCCTGGCAGGCGGAGGAGTTCTTCGCCCACATCGACCGTGGCCGCGAGTACATCGGCCGCCACGTCGGCCTGCCGGACATCGTCAAGGACGTCCCCGCCGCAAGGACCTTCCTCCAGGCGTACGCCGACAAGGCCGCCGCGGACACGGGACGCATCTACGGCATCTGGCTGGAGGGCACCCTCGTCGGCGGCGTCATGTTCCGCACCATGGACGTGGCCCAGGGGACCTGCGAGGCGGGCTGCTGGCTCGAACCCACCGCGGCGGGCCGGGGCCTGGTCACGCGCGCCGTGACGGTCATCATCGACTGGGCGGTGGACGTACGCGGAATGCACCGCGTCGAATGGATCGTCGCCTCCGCCAACCAGGCCAGCATCAACGTCGCCAAGCGCCTGGGCATGACACACGAGGGCACCCAGCGGGAGCTCTACCTGTACCGCGGCGAGCGGCACGACGAGCAGATCTGGTCGGTGCTGGCGCCTGAGTGGCGCAAGCGGCGGGCCGCGTAGCGGGCAACTCGAAGGGCAGCGCAGAAAACCGATGGTGCTCCTGAGCGGGCGGTGCTCCAATGCCCGGATGGACCCACGTGATCAGCAAGCCGTCCTCGCCCTGTTCGACCGGCAGTTGCGCCGGCACGCCCCCGGCGGCGAGCCGGCCGGCGACGTGGTGCGCCGGACCGGCGCCGACGGTGACTGGAGCGGTGTCCTGTGGTCCGCGCTGCGTCCGGAGACCGCCGATGCCGCGATCGAGGGTCAGGTGCGGTACTTCTCCGGGCTCGGCCGCCCCTTCGAGTGGAAGCTGTACAGCTACGACGCTCCGCACGACCTCGGTGAGCGGTTGCTCGCGGCCGGATTCACCCCGGAGCCCGACGAGACGGTGATGGTCGGGGAGGCCGCCGGCCTGACCGCCGGCGCCGGACTGCCCGACGGGGTACGGCTGGAGCCGGTGACCGGCCCGGCGGGCGTCGACCTCGTGGCCCAGGTGCACGAGCAGGCCTTCGGCACCAGCAGCGAGCGGCTGCGCGAGCAACTCCTCGTCCAGCTGGCCAAGGACCCCGACACGATCGACATCACCCTCGCGATGGCGGGCGACCTCCCGGTCTGCTCCGCACGCATGGAACGCTACCCGGGGACGGACTTCGCCGGCCTCTGGGGCGGCGGCACGCTCGCCGCGTGGCGCGGACGCGGCATCTACCGGGCCCTGGTCGCCCACCGGGCACGTCTCGCGGTTGCCGGCGGCGTCCGCTTTCTTCAGGTCGACGCGTCGGACGACAGCCGGCCCATCCTCGAACGGCTCGGCTTCACGGCGCTGTGCACCACGACGCCGTACGTCTACGAGCCGTGAGCCCCCGGCTGTGAGGCACGCGTTGTGATTCCCGGTCCGGGATTCCGGGGCTGTGATCCCAGGGCTGTCGCGCCCGCGGTCGCTACGAGCCCTGGGCCCGCACCAGTACGTCGCCGGCGGTCGAGCGGTAGTAGAGCACGGACCGTCCCGCACGGCGGCGGCCCACCAGCCCGGCGCCCAGGAGCACCTTGAGGTGCCGGCCCACGGAGCCGAGACCCTGGCCCGTCAGCGCCACCAGGTGCGTCGTGCTCATCGGGCTGTCCAGGAGCACCAGCACGCTCGCCCGCCCGGTGCCCAGCAGCCTGCCCAGCGCCTCCGGGGCGGCGACGCGCTCCGGCTCCGCCAGCGTGCCCGAGCACGGGTACACCACGGCGTTCCGGTGCACCGTGCCCTCGGCGTCCGGCCGGTCCGTGGAGATCCATCCCGTGCGCGGCGTGACCGGTACGAACAGCAGCTGCGCTCCCAGCAGCTGCCGGGGCGGGAAGGCACGGGTGTTGATCTGCAGCCGGTTGTCGCCCAGCCACCGCATCTCCGGATGCATGTCGTCCAGCGCCGCCGCCCAGCCCGCCCGGCTCAACTGGTCGGTGCGCGCGACCACATCGGCCTCGATGACGCGCCGCCGCCGCGGCCAGTCGGGCGCCACGGTCTCCCGCCACACCCACTCCAGCAGGCCGGCGACGCGCTCCGGCAGATCGGGGCGCAGCAGCAGGTCGGGCAGCGGCCCGCGATGAGCGACCTCGAGGTCGGCGCGGGCCACGTCGGCCGGTGTCTCGCGGATCCGCGTCAGCTCGTCGTGGAACTCAGCGCCGCCGCCCGGCGCCGCACGCTCGAGCGGCGGCACCGGCGTCAGGAAGTCGGCTATCCACCGGTGCCTGCCCAGGGCGACGGGCACCAGCAGGGCGGTGACCGGATCGGCGGCCAGCCGCTCCCGGAACGCGTGCCGGTGACGCTCCAGCCACCGGCGCTCGGCCGGATGCGCGGCCGCGTCCCTCATCAGGACCATCAGGCTCGCTGTCGTCTCGCAGAGCGGGGACACGACGAAGCGGCCGCCCGCGAGCGTGTCCGCGTTGACCTCCCACCAGCCCAATGGTTTCGCCTCCCCGCGAAACATTAACTCCGCGCCCGAACGGCTGCCGACACTCCGTCCATGCGCACCTACCAAGAACTCTTCCGAGCCCCGGAGTTCGCCCCGCTGCTGGCGGCCACCGCCGCACACGTGGCGGCACTGACGGTGAGCGGGCTCGCCCTGGGGACGCTCGTCCACGACGCGACCGGCTCGCCGCTCCTCGCGGCCCTCAGCATGTTCGGCCCGAAGCTGGCGCAGATGATCGGCGCGAGTCTCCTGCTGTCGGCGGCGGACCGGCTGCCCCCGCGCACCGCGACCGTCGGCCTGGCGCTCTTCTTCGCCGTGGCCACCACGGCCCTGGCCCTGCCCGGCCTGCCGGTGTGGGGCATCTTCGCGATCCTGTCGGTGCAGGGCACGGTCGGCTCGATCGGCGGCGGGGTGCGCTACGGACTGCTCACCGAGATCCTCCCCGCAGACGGCTACATACTCGGCCGGTCCGTGCACAACATGTGCGCGGGAAGCCTCCAGGTCTGCGGCTACGCCATCGGCGGCGTACTCGTCAACGTCCTGACGCCGCGCGAGGTCCTGCTCACCGGAGCCGCCCTGTACGTCGTCTCCGCGGCCGTCGCCCGCATCGGTCTCACGAACCGGCCGTCGCGCGCGAAAGGCCGACCGTCCGCGCGCGAGAGCTGGAGGACCAACGCGCGGCTGTGGGCGTCGAAACCGCGGCGCCGCGTTTACCTCGCCCTGTGGGTGCCCAACGGACTCGTCGTCGGCTGCGAGTCCCTCTTCGTCTCCTTCGCTCCCCGCCACGCGGGGCTCCTGTTCGCCTGCACCGCGGTGGGCATGCTGGCGGGGGACGTCCTGACCGGCCGCTTCCTGCCCACGCCCTGGCGTGACAGATTCGGTGCGCCGCCCCTGCTGCTGTTGCTCGCCGCCCCGTACCTGATCTTCGTTCTGCACCCCGCGCTGCCCGTGGCGCTCGCCGCCGTGACCGTGGGGGCGGTCGGCTTCTCCGCCAGCTTGCTGCTCCAGGAACGCCTGCTGTCCCTGACGCCGAGCGAGCTGACGGGTCACGCCTTGGGACTGCACTCCTCGGGGATGCTCACCATGCAGGGCGTCGCCGCAGCGGTCGCGGGCGGCGTCGCGCAGCTCACCTCGCCCGCGACCGCCATGACCGTGATGGCCGCCGCCTCCGCCGCGGTCACCCTCGCCCTGACACCGGGCCTCCGACGCCTGGCAGCGGTCGCGGAACGTGTGCCGGAGACCACCGGTACCCACCGCGGGAACACCGGCGCGGGCAAGGACCCCAGCCCAGCCGAAACTGCCTGACGCCCCCGCACGCGCTCCGAGGCGCCTCGGGCCTCCGGAGATCCGGCAGCCGCCCGGCGCCGCCGCCCGCACCACCGGGGAAGGCCCCGTCGACACTGGAGGAACGACATGCGCGACCACGCCATGCAGCAGCTGCGCCGCGCCGACCTGATCCGGGAGGCCGACGCCGAACGCCGCGTCCTCCGCGCCGCAGGCATGCGCCGCGCCGAGCGTTCCTCCGCCGACGACGGAGGGACAGGGCGGGCGAGCCGTCCTGACCGCCGGCGTTTCACCCAGGCGGCGTGATCCTCCGCGACGACGGAGTCTCGGGCCCGTCCACCTCTTGCGCCTCGGCCGTGCTCTCGGCCTCAGCCGTGCCGCCCGTACCTGCCGCGTCAGCGGTTCCGGCGGTTCGGGCTGCTGCACCCGGCTCCCGGGCCGGCCCCACCGTCGCGTCGGGCGCCGGAGCGTCTGCTGCCGACGGAGCGTCCGGGCGCGTCGCGTCCGTGGCCCTGACCGTCACCTTGCCCGAGTCGAGGTCGATCGGGCCACGGCCGGGGTCGCCGTCGCCTACGTCGACCCTGGTCAGCGCCAGGCGGTTGCGTTCGTCGTCGGTGTGCTTACGGCCGGGTGCGAAGATCTCCTCGAAGGCGTTGAACACGGATCGGCCTCCCCTATCGGACCTCCAGCTGGAGGATCTTGTCGTCGCCCGACTCCGGCGTGCCGCGGGAGTCGGTCTCGCTGGTGAGGAGCCAGAGCTTGTCCCCGCCCGCCGGTACGACGGTGCGCAGACGGCCGTGCTCCTCCTCGAGGAACGCCTGCGGGTCCGCGGAAGGCGCGGTCCCGGACAGCGGGATGCGCCACAGGCGTTCGCCGAGCAGCCCCGCCATCCAGATCGAGCCCCCCGCGTACGCGATGCCGCTCGGTGAGGCGTCCGTCGTCTTCCACTGCGCGACGGGGTCGACGAAGCCGGACCGGCCGCCCTCGCCCTCGACCTCCGGCCAGCCATAGTTCTTCCCCGGCTCGATCAGATTGAGCTCGTCCCAGGTGTTCTGCCCGAACTCCGCCGCCCACAGTCGCTTCTCGGAGTCCCAGGCGAGGCCCTGCACATTGCGGTGGCCGTACGAGTAGACGACGGAGTCGGCCTCCGGGTTGCCGTGGACCGGGCGGCCGTCCGGCGTCATGCGGAGGATCTTGCCGCCCAGCGACTCCTTGTCCTGGGCGAGACCGGTCTCGCCCGTCTCGCCCGTGCCCGCGTACAGCATCTTGTCCGGGCCGAAGGCGATCCGGCCGCCGTTGTGGATGATCCCCTTGGGGATGCCGCGGAGCACCGTGTCCGGCGCGCCCAACTGCTGGCCGGCCGGCTTCTGCTCGTCGTAGAGCAGGCGGGCGATGCGGTTGTCGGAGGCGGTGGTGAAGTACACGTACACCTGGCGGTCGGAGGCGAACGAGGGGGAGATCGCGAGACCCAGCAGGCCGCCCTCCCCGCCCGGTGCGACACCCGGCACGGAACCGATCTCGGTCTTGTCGCCGCTCTCCGCGTCGACGCGCGTGATCGTCCCCTCGTCCCGCGAGGTCACCAGCAGGTCGCCGCCAGGCAGGACGGCCGCGCCCCAGGGCGACTTGAGGTCCTCCGCCAGGGTGGACACGACCTTCACGGAGCCCTTCGCGGGCGGGCCGGCGGGGCTGGGCGCGGGGCTCGGTGCCGCGGTCGAGGGCGGGGCGGCTTCTTTGGAGGCGCCGGGTGTACCGGCGGACGGATTCGTCCCGTCGCCCGACGAGCATCCGGCCGCAAAGAGGAGTGCGAGGGCGGCCATTACGGCCGTCACTGCAGGACGGTGCACGGTTCTGATCCCTTCGACGGCGGCTGGAGCTGCCTTCCTGTTCTTCTTACACCGCTGCCGCCGTTCAGGTTCCCGATCTTGCGGAGAAGCTGCGGCAGCCGTCCAAGTGCCGGGCCCGCAAGACGCCTCGGCAGCGGCCGGTCTGCGATACACCGGTAAGCCTCGGCAGCGGTCCGCGAGCCGGGTCGGCAGCCGAGCCGCAGCAGCCGTCCGCGCGCCGCCGCCAGGCCCGCCGAGGCGCCCCGGCCGCGGTCAGCGCGCCGGGCCCGCAAACCCGGCCGTCGCGCCGCTCAGTCCCACGAACCCCGTGCCGGCGGCAGCGCCGCGATCTCGGCCAGGTCGTACGCCGTGAGCTCCACCTTCCACGCGCCCGCGTTCTCCACCGCCCATTCCGGCCGCTTCGTACCGGGCACCGGCACCACGTGCCGTCCCTGGGCCAGCACCCAGGCCAGGGCCACCTGTGCCGGTGTGACGGCGCTTCCGTGCCGAGCGGCGACCCGGCGCAGTCCGGCCACGACCGGCTGGTTGGCCGCCATCATCTCCGCCGTGAACCGGGGGTGGCGCGCCCGTACGTCGTCCGGTTCGAAACCCTGCCCCGGGGTGAGCGTTCCCGTCAGGAAACCGTTCCCCAGCGGTGTGGCCGCGAGGAATCCCACCCCGCGCGCCTCGCACCACGGGAGGAGCCGTTCCAGGGCCCGGGGCGACCACACCGACAGCTCCGCCTGCACCGTGCTCACCGGGAACACCTGCTGCATCCGCTCCAGTTGGCGAATCGTTCCCTCGTACAGGTCGCCCCCCGAGCGGCGTGACGCCCGTGCACCGACGGCGCACATCCCGAGAGCCCGCACCTTGCCGGCGCCGACCAGTTCCGCCATCGCGCCCCAGGTCTCCTCCACGGGCACCTCGGGGTCGGCGCGATGGAGCTGGTACAGGTCGATCACGTCGGTCTGGAGCCGCCGCAGCGAGGCGTCGCAGGCACGCTTCACATAGCCGGGCCGCCCATTGGCGACGATGTGCTGGTCGCCGACGAGCAGGCCCGCCTTCGTCGACACGAAGGCGTCCTCGCGCCGTTCCTTGAGGACCCTGCCGAGCAGCAGCTCGTTGGTGAACGGGCCGTACATGTCGGCCGTGTCCAGCAGGCTCGAACCGGCGTCGAGCGCGCTGTGGACGGTACGGAGCGACCGGTCCCCACGCTGCTGGGAGCTGCTGTAGGCCCAGCTCATCGGCATGCAGCCGAGCCCCACGGCGCCCACCTCGAGGCCCGCCGCACCGATCGCCCTGCGCTCCAACTCCCCGTACCTCTCCCTCGCCCGCTCCCCAAACTAACCAATGGGCGCCCGCGGCCTTCGCATAGCCTCCTGACCATGACTGCTGATGTGTGGCTCCCCGTCCCGGCCGACGAGATCGACGGCCTCCCCGCGCCCTCCGCCACGGGCCTGACGTACCGGTTCTGGGACGGCGGGCCCGACTTCCCCGCCGACCCCGCCGACTGCGCCTTCTACGCCGTCCCGTACATGAAGGGCATGGAGGTGGCCATACGGCCGCTGTCCGCCATGAAGTCCGTACGCGTCGTGCAGACGCTGTCCGCGGGCATCGACCATGTGGAACCGGGACTCGACCTGCTGCCCGCCGGCGTGCGGCTGTGCAACGCCAAGGGCGTCCACGAGGCGTCCACGGCCGAGCTCGCCCTCGCGCTCGTCCTCGCCTCGCTGCGCGGCATCCCCGGGTTCGTACGCGGGCAGGACTCGGAGCAGTGGCGGGCCGGCTTCTACCCGTCGCTGGCCGACAAGTCGGTCCTCATCGTGGGATACGGGTCCATCGGCGCCGCCGTCGAGGACCGGCTCGCGCCGTTCGAGTGTGCGCGGGTGGCGCGCGTCGCGCGCTCCGCCCGGACAACGGAGCGCGGCGAAGTGCGCGCACTCACCGACCTTCCCGTCCTGTTGCCGGACGCCGATGTCGTGATCCTGTCCACTCCGCTCACCGACCGGACGAAGGGCCTGGTGGGGGCCGACTTCCTGAGCCGGATGAAGGACGGCGCGCTGCTCGTCAATGTCGCCCGCGGTCCGGTCGTCGACACAAAGGCGCTGCTCGCGGAGGTGGAGACCGGTCGGATCACCGCCGCTCTCGATGTGACGGATCCCGAGCCGCTGCCCGCCGGACACCCGCTGTGGCACGCCCGCGGCGTACTGATCAGTCCCCATGTCGGCGGCTCCACCTCGGCGTTCATGCCGCGGGCCAAGCGCCTGCTGGCCGATCAGGTCAGCCGCTTCGCGGCGGGCGAGGCGTTGCGGAATGTCGTCGTGACGACCGGATAACGACCTTCGAGCCGAACACGATTCGACACGCTTCGAAGTCACTCGAATGCACCGCGTGCCTTAATCGCCAGAGATCGTCACGGAGAGTAGAGGGGCTATGTCCCTGAGTGACGATATTGGTGTATCGTCCCGACCTGGGGGCTGCACCGTGCGAGGGGTGGTGCTGTGGCGCGAACTGATTGCCGATCAGACGTGAGGGGGGCGACGGGCGATGCATGGCCGATGGACCGACGATCCGACGCGGCAGGGCAGCCGCTGGCGACTCCCGCGCACTGCGCTGCGCGGAGCGACGACTCCGACGGCCGCGCCCCAGGCCTCCGTACCGCCCGCGCCCCCGGGGACGGCGGCGCAACCCCGGACAGCGCGATGAGCGCGCCAGGGGCACTGCTGTTCCGGGACACGCTGCCGCGCGGCGGCTCGAGGCTGAAGCACCAGCTCGTCCTGGCCGTCGTCTGCGCCGGCTACGGAGTGGGCGCCGCCTTCGGCTGGGGCTCCGACCGACTGGCTCTGATCATGGGCGACTTCGGCCTCAGCCTGGCCGCCCTGATCGCCGCCGTCTCCTGCCTGCTCTACGCCCGCACGCAGAAGTGCCGCTTCCGGCCCGCGTGGCTGCTGTTCGCCTTCTCCTCCACCATGGCGGCGGCGGGCAACGCCGTCTGGGGCTGGTACGAGGTCGTGCTCGGCCGCGCCGTGCCGAGCACGTCCGTGGCCGATCTGTTCTTCCTCTGCTTCGCGCCGCCCGCCATCGTGGGACTCCTGGTCCTGGCCAAGCGGCCGGTCTCCAAGGCCGGCTGGGTCTGCCTCGCGCTCGACGCCTGGCTGATCGGCGGCTCGCTGCTCACACTCTCCTGGAGCCTCGCGCTCGCCCACACCGCACACGCACAGGGCGAGAGCGTGGCCCCGGCCGCCCTCGCGCTGGCCTATCCGCTGCTCGACATCGTGCTGGTCAGCATGGTGCTCGCGCTGCATTTCCGCCGCTCTCCCGCCAACCGGTCCGCGGTCAACACCGCGATCGCCGGCCTCGCGCTCACGGTGCTGTGCGACGCCCTGTTCACCTCCCCGCTGCTGCGGGAGAGCTACAGCTCCGGCCAACTGCTGGACGCCGGCTGGTTCGCGGGCTCGCTGCTGCTCGCCTACGCACCCTGGGGAGGCACCGGTGAGCCGGCGGGTCCGCCACGGGGCACGAGGAATCCGGTGCGTCCCATAACGAGCTCACTGTCCGCGCTGACCCCGTACCTGGCCGCGGCCGTGTGCACCCTCGGCATCCTCCACAACGTCATCGAGGGGCGCCGGGTCGACCGGGTCGTGGTGCTCACCGGCTGCACCGTCGTCCTCGCCCTCGTCGTGCGGCAGGGCATCATGCTCCTCGACAACATCGCCCTCACCCACGAACTGGCGCAGAAGGAGAACCACTTCCGCTCGCTGGTGCAGGGATCGAGCGACGTCATCATGATCGCCGCGCCATCGGGGGTCCTGCGCTACGTCTCGCCCGCCGCCGCAGGCGTCTACGGGCGTGACGCGGAGGAACTGGTCGGCACCGAGCTCGCCTCGCTCATCCACCCGGAGGACCTCGGCCGCGTCGTCCACGAACTGCGCCGCTTCCTCGCCGCGGAGCCGTCGGCGGAGCCCACCACACGCATGGAGTGCCGGTTCAGATCCGGTTCCGGCGACTGGCTCAACGTGGAATCTACCGTCAGCCGTCACCAGGGCGGCCTGATCTTCAACAGCCGTGACGTCACGGAAAGGGTCCGGCTGCAGGCCCAGTTACAGCACAACGCGGAGCACGACCCGCTCACCGACCTCCCCAACCGGGCGCTGTTCACCGAGCGGGTCAGGGGCGCCCTGAACGGCCGCAGGGCGGGCGACGAGGGCACCGCGGTGCTCTTCATCGACCTCGACGGCTTCAAGGGCGTCAACGACCGGCTCGGCCACCAGGCGGGCGACGAGCTGCTGATCCAGGCGGCGCGGCGGCTGGCCGACTCCGTACGGGCCGCCGACACGGCCGCCCGGCTCGGCGGCGACGAGTTCGCCGCGCTGATCGTCGGCGACGGGTCCGGGGACAGGTCCGCCCGCGAGTCGCAGGTGCTGGAGATCGCCGACAGGCTGCGGCTCATGCTCTCCCAGCCGTACCGCATCGACGGCGGCGAGGTGCGGGTGGCGGCCTCCATCGGCGTCGCCTTCGCCGAGCCCGCGATGAGCCCCACCGACCTGATGCGCAACGCCGACCTCGCCATGTACCGGGCCAAGGCCGCGGGCAAGGACCGCGTGGAGCTGTACGCGCCCCAGATGCAGGCCGAGGTGGTCCGGCGCACCGAACTCGCCGCACGGCTGCGCAGCGCGCTGCACGAGGGCGAGTTCGCGCTGCTGCACCAGCCGGTGGTGAGCCTCACCACCGGCCGGATCGCGGCGGTCTCCGCGCAGGCCCGCTGGCGCTCCGCGCAGGGCATCCTCTTCACCCCTGCCGAGTTCCTGCGGGTCTCCGACGACGGCGACCGCAGCGCCGAGCTCGGCCGCTGGCTGCTGGAGGAGGCCGTCGGCCAGGCGGCGGAACGCGCGAGCGCGGGCCACCGGACAACGGTGTCGGTGCGACTGCCCGCGCGTCTGCTGCTGGACAGGGCGCTGCCGCTCGGCTCCATCGAGGCCCTGCTCACGCGGCACGGCCTGCCGTCGGGCGCACTCGTCATCGAGCTCGCGGACAGTGATCCGCGCATCTCCTTCGACGAGCTCGAACAGCGGCTGACCGCCCTGCGCAGGATGGGCGTACGCATCGCGCTGGACGGCTTCGGCAGCGGCTACGCGGCCATCAACGCCCTGCGCAGGCTCCCCGTGGACGTGCTGAAACTGGACAGGGGCCTGATCGAGGGCGTCGTCGAGTCGGCCAGAGTGCACAAGATCACGAGCGGGCTGCTGCGGATCGCGGGCGACCTCGGCATGCAGTCGGTGGCGGACGGCGTGGACGTGCCGGAGCAGGTGCTGGCGCTGCGTGCCATGGGATGCACCCACGGCCAGGGAATGGCCTTCTCCGGGCCGGTGGACGAGTACCGGCTGCGCCGTGCGCTGGCCAGGGGCGAGTATCCGGTGCCCGACGGACTGGGGCTGCCGCTGCTGGCCGCGGGCGTTCCGCCTGCCCGGAATGGCTCAAATAATGAGACGCGCGTCCCACCCACTTGACAGTGGTAGCGCGCCGGGGGGAGGGTCATTGCCATGCGCACCCGAATTCTCGTACTTGGAAAGCGCGTCGGCTAGCAGAGCCGCACCGACAGCTCTGCAGACACCTCCCGACGCGCTCCCCTCGCTTGCCTCACGGCACGAGGGGTTTTTTGTTGCACCGGCGCCGACAGCAGCCAGATCAGAACCGCATCAAACCTCGCGAAAACCCTCAGCTTCGAGAAGAGAACGCCGATGACCGAGCAGGCCTCCGGGGCCCACCATCCGCAGCCGCGGGCCCGTACCGGCGGACAGCCGTCCGCCACCGTCGAACACGTCACGGGTGCGCAGTCCCTCATTCGCTCTCTCGAGGAAGTAGGGGCCGACACGGTGTTCGGCATCCCGGGCGGCGCGATCCTCCCGGCGTACGACCCGATGATGGACTCCTCGAAGGTCCGCCACGTCCTGGTCCGCCACGAGCAGGGCGCGGGCCACGCCGCCACCGGCTACGCGCAGGCCACCGGAAAGGTCGGCGTCTGCATGGCGACCTCCGGCCCCGGCGCCACCAACCTGGTCACCCCGATCGCCGACGCGCACATGGACTCCGTGCCGCTGGTCGCGATCACCGGCCAGGTCGCCAGCAAGGCCATCGGCACGGACGCCTTCCAGGAGGCGGACATCTGCGGCATCACGATGCCGATCACCAAGCACAACTTCCTGGTCACCAAGGCCGACGACATCCCGCGCATCATCGCGGAGGCCTTCCACATCGCGTCCACCGGCCGCCCCGGCCCCGTCCTCGTCGACATCGCCAAGGACGCCCTCCAGGCCAGGACCACCTTCAGCTGGCCGCCGCAGACCGAGCTGCCCGGCTACCGCCCGGTCACCAAGCCGCACGCCAAGCAGATCCGCGAGGCCGCCAAGCTGATCACCGGCGCCAAGCGCCCGGTCCTGTACGTCGGCGGCGGCGTCCTCAAGGCCGGCGCCACGGCCGAGCTGAAGGTGCTCGCCGAGCTCACCGGAGCCCCCGTCACCACCACCCTGATGGCGCTGGGCGCGTTCCCCGACAGCCACCCGCTGCACGTGGGAATGCCGGGCATGCACGGTGCGGTCACCGCCGTCACCGCGCTGCAGAAGGCCGACCTGATCGTCGCCCTCGGAGCCCGTTTCGACGACCGCGTCACCGGCAAGCTGGACAGCTTCGCCCCGTACGCCAAGATCGTCCACGCCGACATCGACCCGGCGGAGATCGGCAAGAACCGCGCCGCCGACGTCCCGATCGTGGGTGACGCACGCGAGGTCATCGCCGACCTGGTCCAGGCCGTCCAGGCCGAGCACAGCACCGGCAACACCGGCGACTACAGCGCCTGGTGGAAGGACCTCAACCGCTGGCGCGAGACCTACCCGCTCGGCTACGAGCAGCCGGGCGACGGCAGCCTCGCCCCCCAGCAGGTCATCCAGCGCATCGGCGAACTCGCCCCCGAGGGCACGATCTTCGCCGCCGGCGTCGGCCAGCACCAGATGTGGGCCGCCCACTTCATCGACTACGAGCAGCCCGCCACCTGGCTGAACTCCGGCGGCGCGGGCACGATGGGCTACGCGGTCCCCGCGGCGATGGGCGCCAAGGCCGGAGCCCCGGACCGCACGGTCTGGGCGATCGACGGCGACGGCTGCTTCCAGATGACCAACCAGGAACTCACCACCTGCGCCCTGAACAACATCCCGATCAAGGTCGCGATCATCAACAACGGCGCCCTCGGGATGGTCCGTCAGTGGCAGACCCTGTTCTACAACCAGCGCTACTCCAACACGGTGCTGCACTCCGGCCCCGAGGCCACCGGCCTGGAGAAGAGCGCCGGCACCCGGGTCCCGGACTTCGTCAAGCTGTCGGAGGCCATGGGCTGTCACGCGATCCGCTGCGAGTCGCCCGACGACCTCGACAAGGTCATCGCCGAGGCCAACGCGATCAACGACCGCCCGGTCGTCATCGACTTCATCGTCCACGAGGACGCCCAGGTGTGGCCCATGGTCGCCGCCGGCACCTCCAACGACGAGGTCATGGCCGCCCGGGGTGTCCGCCCCGACTTCGGCGACAACGAAGACGACTGAGAGCCGCAGGAAGAGCTGTAGGAAGAGGAACGACGCACATGTCCAAGCACACGCTCTCCGTCCTGGTGGAGAACACGCCCGGCATCCTGGCCAGGATCGCCGCCCTGTTCTCCCGCCGCGGCTTCAACATCGACTCGCTCGCCGTCGGTGTCACCGAGCACCCCGACATCTCCCGCATCACCATCGTGGTCCAGGTCGAGGACCTGCCGCTCGAGCAGGTGACCAAGCAGCTCAACAAGCTCGTCAACGTCCTGAAGATCGTCGAACTCGAGCCCGGTGGCGCCATCCAGCGCGAGCTCGTACTGGTGAAGGTCCGCGCCGACAACGAGACCCGCTCCCAGATCGTCGAGATCGTCCAGCTGTTCCGCGCCAAGACGGTCGACGTGTCGCCCGAGGCCGTCACCATCGAGGCCACCGGTTCGAGTGACAAGCTGGAAGCGATGCTGAAGATGCTGGAGCAGTTCGGCATCAAGGAACTCGTCCAGTCCGGCACGATCGCCATAGGGCGGGGCGCCCGTTCCATCACGGACCGGTCGCTGCGCGCCCTGGACCGCAGCGCCTGACTCCCTTTCTCGCCTGGCGAGACCCCGAAACCTCCCCGTCCTCTCCCGCCGTACGGTGGGACGCAACACCAGCACTCCAAGGAGATATCCCAGTGGCCGAGCTGTTCTACGACGACGATGCCGACCTGTCCATCATCCAGAACCGCAAGGTCGCGGTCATCGGCTACGGCAGCCAGGGTCACGCCCACGCGCTGTCGCTGCGTGACTCGGGTGTCGACGTCCGTGTCGGTCTGCACGAGGGCTCCAAGTCCAAGGCCAAGGCCGAGGAGCAGGGTCTGCGCGTCGTGACGCCCGCCGAGGCCGCCGCCGAGGCCGACGTCATCATGATCCTGATCCCGGACCCGATCCAGGCGCAGGTCTACGAGGAGTCCGTCAAGGACAACCTGAAGGACGGCGACGCGCTGTTCTTCGCCCACGGCTTCAACGTCCGCTTCGGCTTCATCAAGGCCCCGGCCGGCGTCGACGTCGCCCTGGTCGCCCCGAAGGGCCCGGGCCACCTGGTCCGCCGCCAGTACGAGGAGGGCCGCGGCGTTCCGGCGATCGCCGCCGTCGAGCAGGACGCCACCGGCAACGCCTTCGCGCTGGCGCTCTCGTACGCCAAGGCCATCGGCGGCACCCGCGCCGGCGTCATCAAGACGACCTTCACCGAGGAGACGGAGACCGACCTGTTCGGTGAGCAGGCCGTGCTCTGCGGTGGTGCCTCCGCGCTGGTCAAGGCGGGCTTCGAGACGCTGACCGAGGCCGGCTACCAGCCGGAGATCGCCTACTTCGAGTGCCTCCACGAGCTGAAGCTGATCGTGGACCTCATGTACGAGGGCGGCCTCGAGAAGATGCGCTGGTCGGTCTCCGAGACCGCCGAGTGGGGCGACTACATCACCGGCCCGCGGATCATCACGGACCAGACCAAGGCCGAGATGAAGAAGGTCCTCGCCGAGATCCAGGACGGCACCTTCGCCAAGAACTGGATGGACGAGTACCACGGTGGTCTGAAGAAGTACAACGAGTACAAGACCCAGGACTCCGAGCACCTGCTCGAGACCACGGGCAAGGAGCTGCGCAAGCTCATGAGCTGGGTCGACAACGACGAGGCGTGAGCGACCGGGCGAGGGGGCCGGTCCCCGGTCCCCTCGCCTCCGCCACTTCGTCCAGCCACGGACGAGTGATCCTGCCAACGAGGCGCAAGACGCAGCGTGCGGCACCACTACACTGCTCAACAACACCATCGCGTCAGGCCCACAGTGTCGTGCGTCTTCCACGCGGCTTGCCCCCTCCACCGCCTGCGGCCGTCGGGACGGCCGTCCGCACTGCATCTGTGAGGACTCACGTGAGCTCGAAACCTGTCGTACTCATCGCTGAAGAGCTGTCGCCCGCCACCGTCGACGCGCTGGGCCCGGACTTCGAGATCCGGCACTGCAACGGCGCCGACCGCGCGGAGCTCATCCCCGCCATCGCCGACGTCGACGCGATCCTGGTCCGCTCCGCGACGAAGGTCGACGCCGAGGCCATCGCCGCCGCCAAGAAGCTGCGTGTCGTCGCCCGCGCGGGCGTCGGTCTGGACAACGTCGACGTGTCCGCCGCCACCAAGGCCGGCGTGATGGTCGTCAACGCCCCGACCTCCAACATCGTCACCGCCGCCGAGCTCGCGTGCGGCCTGCTCGTCGCCACCGCGCGCAACATCCCCCAGGCCAACACCGCGCTGAAGAACGGCGAGTGGAAGCGCTCGAAGTACACCGGCGTGGAGCTGAGCGAGAAGACCCTCGGCGTCGTCGGCCTCGGCCGCATCGGTGTCCTGGTCGCCCAGCGCATGTCCGCGTTCGGCATGAAGATCGTCGCGTACGACCCCTACGTGCAGCCGGCCCGCGCCGCGCAGATGGGCGTCAAGCTGCTGTCCCTCGACGAGCTGCTCGAGGTCTCCGACTTCATCACCGTCCACCTGCCGAAGACCCCGGAGACGCTGGGGCTGATCGGCGACGAGGCGCTGCACAAGGTCAAGCCGGCCGTCCGCATCGTCAACGCCGCGCGCGGCGGCATCGTCGACGAGCAGGCGCTGTACACGGCGCTCAAGGAGGGCCGCGTCGCCGGCGCCGGCCTCGACGTGTACGCCAAGGAGCCCTGCACCGACTCGCCGCTCTTCGAGCTCGACCAGGTCGTGTGCACCCCGCACCTCGGCGCCTCCACGGACGAGGCCCAGGAGAAGGCCGGCATCGCCGTCGCCCGCTCGGTGCGCCTCGCGCTCGCCGGTGAGCTCGTACCGGACGCGGTCAACGTCCAGGGCGGCGTGATCGCCGAGGACGTGCGCCCCGGTCTGCCGCTCGCCGAGAAGCTCGGCCGCATCTTCACCGCCCTCGCGGGCGAGGTCGCGGTCCGTCTCGACGTCGAGGTCTACGGCGAGATCACCCAGCACGACGTCAAGGTGCTCGAACTGTCCGCGCTCAAGGGCGTGTTCGAGGACGTCGTCGACGAGACCGTCAGCTACGTCAACGCGCCGCTGTTCGCGCAGGAGCGCGGTGTCGAGGTCCGCCTGACGACGAGCTCCGAGTCCCCCGACCACCGCAACGTCGTCACCGTGCGCGGCACGCTCTCCGGCGGCGAGGAGGTCGCGGTCTCCGGCACGCTGGCCGGCCCCAAGCACCTCCAGAAGATCGTCGCGATCGGCGAGCACGACGTGGACCTGGCGCTCGCCGACCACATGGCCGTCCTGCGTTACGAGGACCGCCCGGGCATCGTCGGCACCGTGGGCCGGATCCTCGGCGAGGCCGGTCTCAACATCGCCGGCATGCAGGTCTCGCGCGCGGAGGAGGGCGGCGAGGCGCTCGTCGTCCTGACCGTCGACGACACGGTGCCGCCGGCGGTGCTGGCGGAGATCTCGGACGAGATCGGCGCGACGTCGGCGCGGTCGGTGAACCTGGTGGACTGATCGGCGGTTCCGCGTCTCGACGCGGCGACCGCACCGTACGGCGAAGGGGCCCGGGTC
>NZ_JBSGZJ010000024.1:0-35373 GCF_053610925.1 Streptomyces sp. NPDC054847
GCGCGATGTTTCACGTGAAACATCGCGCCGTTTCACGCTCAGCCTTGCTTGGCCCACCACTCCTTGAGCGCCGCCACCGCAGCGTCGCGCTCCATCGGCCCGTTCTCCAGCCGCAACTCGAGGAGAAACGCGTACGCCTTGCCGATCACAGGGCCAGGGCCGATGCCCAGGATCTCCTGAATCTCGTTGCCGTTCAGGTCAGGCCTGATGGCATCCAGCTCCTCCTGTTCCTGAAGCTGGGCAATGCGGTCCTCAAGGCCGTCGTAGGCGCGTGAGAGGGCTGCCGCCTTCCGCTTGTTCCGCGTGGTGCAGTCGGAGCGGGTCAGCTTGTGGAGGCGGTCCAGAAGCGGTCCGGCGTCGCGCACATACCGTCGCACAGCGGAGTCGGTCCACTCGCCGGTTCCATAGCCATGGAAACGCAGGTGCAGTTCCACGAGCCGCGAGACGTCCTTGACCATCTCGTTCGAGTACTTCAGCGCCGTCATGCGCTTCTTGGTCATCTTCGCGCCCACCACCTCGTGGTGATGGAAGGAGACCCGGCCGTCCTGCTCGAAGCGGCGAGTCCTCGGCTTCCCGATGTCGTGCAGCAGTGCGGCCAGCCGGAGCACCAGATCGGGCCCGTCCTCCTCGAGGGCGATGGCCTGGTCCAGCACGGTGAGCGAGTGCTCGTAGACGTCCTTGTGCCGATGGTGCTCGTCACTCTCCAGACGGAGCGCCGGCAGCTCGGGCAGCACATGGGCGGCAAGGCCGGTGTCGACGAGGAGCGACAGTCCCTTGCGGGGGTGTCCGGACAGGAGCAGCTTGTTGAACTCGTCACGCACCCGTTCGGCGGAAACGATCTCGATACGCTCCGCCATCGCCTTCATGGCGGCGACGACGTCCGGCGCCACCTCGAAGTCGAGCTGCGCGGCGAACCGGGCGGCCCTCATCATCCGCAGCGGGTCGTCGGAGAAGGACTCCTCGGGTGTACCGGGCGTGCGCAGGACCTTCGCGGCAAGGTCCTTCAGGCCACCGTGGGGATCGATGAATTCCTTGGCCGGCAGCGCCACGGCCATCGCATTGACCGTGAAGTCACGCCGGACCAGGTCCTCCTCGATGGAGTCGCCGTAGGAGACCTCCGGCTTACGTGACGTCCGGTCGTATGCCTCCGAGCGGTATGTCGTCACCTCGATCTGGAAGGGCTGAACCGCGTCGCCGACGCGTCCGGCCTTCTGAGCACCGACCGTGCCGAACGCGATACCGACGTCCCACACCGAATCCGCCCATGGACGGACGATCTTCAGCACATCCTCGGGACGGGCGTCCGTCGTAAAGTCGAGGTCATTGCCGAGCCGACCGAGCAACGCGTCGCGGACCGACCCGCCGACCAGGGCAAGACTGAATCCGGCATCCTGGAAACGGCGCGCCAGGTCGTCGGCGACGGGTGACACCCGCAGCAGTTCGCTCACTGCGCGGTGTTGCGCCTGGCTCAGGGCAGTGGGGTTGTCTTCATTGGCGTTCGGCACAACAGAAAAGGGTACGTGCCCGGGCCGACCGGGTCGTCCCCGTTTCCGGTGCCTCGCCGGTCCGCTCCGATCTTGTGGGGCACTCCGCGGCACTTGAACACAGCGGGCCTCGTTACCATGCGTGGACGCAAGAGCAGAGAACCACCAAGGACAGCAGACGACGAGGGACGGGCGAGCGCGTGGCCGAGGCGGCAGACTTCCAGGGGATGCGTAGTTCTCCTGCGCGCCGGTGGCTGCGTCGCACAGCCTCCCTGATCACCGGCGTGCCACTCCTGACCGGACTGCTGTGCGGCCCGGCCGCACCCGCGGCACAGGCCGCGGAGCCCACCGGATCCCGGACCGTTGATGTGTCGCTGGACACGGTGACGCCGGAAGCGCCCGGTAAGGACGACACGATCACGGTCTCGGGGACCGTGGTCAACGAGGGCCCGCGGACGATCACAGGCGCACATGTCGATCTCCGGGTGGGCCCCAAGCTGGCCGGCAGGACAGGCATCGACCGGGCCGCTGAGAGGACCGGCTACACCTACGGTGTGGACGGCCCGACGGTCGACGACAAGTACAGCGTCGACCTTCCGAAGCTCGCCTCGGGTATCAGTTACGACTTCAAGCTCTCGGTGCCCGCCGACGAACTCGATCTCGACGACGACAACGGCGGCGTCTACGAGCTCGGTGTGTCCCTGACTGGTCAGACCTCGAGCCAGTCCTTCGAGCGTGTCCTCGGCATCGAGCGGACCTTCCTTCCCTGGCAGCCGGGGGCCATGGAGAAGAAGACACGACTCACCTATCTCTGGCCGCTGATCTCCTCGACCCACCTCACGTCGGAAACCGGCTCGGACGAACAGCAGACCCCCGTCTTCGAGGACGAGGCGCTGGCGGCCGAGCTCGCTCCCGGCGGGCGGCTCGACCAGCTGGTGTCACTCGGCAAGGAGCTGCCGGTCACCTGGGTCATCGACCCGGACCTTCTGGCCACCGTCGACGCCATGACACGGAGCTACCGGGTCAAGAGCGGGGACTCCACGGTGGCCGGCAGGAACCAGGCCGTCGCCAAGCGATGGCTGAGCTCTGTCGAAGACGCAGTACAGGGCAAGAAGGTCGTTGCTCTCCCGTTCGCGGACCCAGACCTCGCCTCGCTGGCGCACACGGGCAAGTCGGTCTCCGGTTCGCTCAGCCATCTGCAGCCGGCCACACAAGTGGCGGAGATCACAGTGGAGACGATTCTCCATGTGAAGCCCTCCGTCGATTTCGCCTGGCCGGTGGACGGCGCGATCGACTCGTCGATCGTGGACGTGGCCACCTCGGCCGGTGCACACAAGGTGATCGCCCGGAGCGACAGCCTCCAGGACAATCTGTCGTACACCCCGACCGCAGCCCGTCCCATCGGTGGCGGTACCACGGCCGTGGTCGCCGACACCCGCCTGTCGACCGCCTTCCAGGGCGACATGACGGACGCCGGCGACTCCACGCTCGCGGTACAGAAATTCCTGGCACAGTCGCTGGCCCTCGCCCTCCAGGACCCCGAGAAGCAGCGGAGCATCGTGGTCGCTCCACAGCGCGTGCCCACGGTGGCCCAGGCCCAGTCCATGGCCCGCGCCCTGCGTGCTCTCGAGCCCAAGCGCTGGACACAGCCGCTGGATCTGGTGGCGGCGGCGTCCGCCGAACCGGACGCCGAGGCGAACACCAAGGTGCCCAGTGCCTCCCAGTACCCCGCCCGGCTGCGCCGGCAGGAGCTGCCGGTCGAGGCATTCGAGGACATCAGCGAGACGCAGAGCACACTGGACAAGTTCAAGGTCGTCCTCACCTTCGCCGACCGGGTCGAAGCGCCCTTCGGCAGGGCGATCGACCGTGAGCTGTCGACAGCGTGGCGGGGCAAACCTGAAGCGGCTCAGCGCTACCGCGACGAGGTCCAGTCGTATCTGCGGAACCTCACCGAAGAGGTCCGGCTGATCGAGAAGTCGGATGTGACCCTGTCCGGTCGCAGTGCGACCATCCCGGTCACGGTGCAGAACCAGCTGGTCCAGGGCATCGACGACCTTGTGCTGCGGCTGAAGTCCAACAACCCGAACCGTCTCCACTTCGATGGGGACGAGGGCATGGCGGAGCAGCCGATCAAGGTCGAGGGAGGCCACAGCCAGTCCGTGAAGTTCCCGGCCGCCGCCAATGCCAACGGTCAGGTCCAGATGACCGCGCAGCTCTTCACGAAGGACGGCACACCGTACGGCCCCGAGATGTCGTTCACGGTGAGGGTCTCCGAGATCACTCCGACCGTCATGCTCGTCCTCGCGGGCGGTGTTCTCCTGCTCGTCCTCGCAGGCATCAGGATGTACACCCAGCGCAAGCGCGCTGCCGCCGCGGAGACCGCCGATGCCGGAGACCCCGGGTCGTCGGATGCGCCGGACACGGAGGGTGGCGGCAGCGGCTCGGATCCAGGGCAGCCGAGTGACCTCGCCCCTGACACCGGACCGGAAAGCGGCAACCCGTCCGGCGCTGGTGAGAAAGTGGACCGTTGAGCGATGTCGTGGCCGGTCGGCCGGGGACGATGAGGTGGGGTAGTCATGAACGCGCCGTACGACGGTGACCGTGGTCAGGGCGCGGGCGGTGACCCTGCGGGCTCCTTCCCGCCCCAGCAGCCCTCGTCGGACCCGTATGCGCAGGACCCCTATGTCCAGGACGCCTACGCCCCGGATCCCTTCCAGGCTCAGGACCTCTCCGCCCAGGACCCCGTGAACGAGGCGTTCTACGACCGCTCCGCGCACCCGCCGCCGCCCCCGGGCACCTACCAGGAGCCGCAGCCGCTCTACCAGCAGCCGGCGACGCCCCAGTACGCCCCGGACCCCCGCATCTGGGCACAGACTCCGCCACCGGAGCCCGAGGGCCCTTCCCGCCACCTCCCGTACGGCGACGACGCGCGGACCACACAGTTCACCGGGGTCGACGACCTGGTCACGCGGGCCGGCGAGGAGAAGCCGGAGCCTGACGCTTTCGCTCATCTCTTCAAGGACCAGCAGTCCTCGGTGCCACCGCCCGCCTCCGAGCCGGTGCCGGCGCCGCCTGCCCCGAAGAAGCCCGCGGGCCGGGCTACGGGACTTCTGAAGTCGAGTGCCGTGATGGCGGCCGGAACACTGGTCTCCCGCCTCACGGGCTTCGTACGCAGTCTCGTGATCACCGCAGCCCTCGGCGCCGCGCTGCTCGGCGACACGTTCACCGTCGCCTACACGCTGCCGACGATGATCTACATCCTCACGGTCGGCGGCGGGCTCAACTCCGTCTTCGTTCCGCAGCTGGTCCGCGCGATGAAGAACGACGATGACGGCGGCGAGGCCTACGCCAACCGTCTGCTCACGCTGGTGATGGTGGCGCTCGGCGCGATCGTCGCGGTCGCCGTCTTCGCGGCACCGCTGCTGATCCGGCTGATGTCGGACACGATCGCGAGCGATCAGGCGGCCAACAGCGTCGCGGTCACGTTCGCCCGCTACTGCCTGCCCACGATCTTCTTCATGGGCGTCCATGTCGTCATGGGGCAGATCCTCAACGCCCGCGGCAGGTTCGGCGCGATGATGTGGACCCCGGTCCTGAACAACATCGTCATGATCACCACCTTCGGGCTGTTCATCTGGGTGTACGGCACCTCCGCCGAATCCCAGATGGGCGTGCAGACGATTCCCGCTGAGGGCGTCCGGCTACTGGGCATCGGGACGCTGCTCGGTCTCGTCGTCCAGGCGCTGGCGATGATCCCGTACCTGCGGGAGACCGGCTTCCGCTTCCGTCCCCGGTTCGACTGGAAGGGGCACGGGCTCGGCAAGACCGTGAAGCTGGCCAAGTGGACCGTCCTCTTCGTCCTGGCCAACCAGGCGGGCGTTCTGGTCGTCACCCAGCTCGCCACGGCCGCGGGTGAGGCGTCCGGAAAACAGGGCGCGGGCTTCATCGCCTACACCAACGCCCAGCTGATCTGGGGCATGCCGCAGGCCATCATCACCGTCTCCGTCATGGCCGCCCTGCTGCCGCGCATCTCCCGTGCGGCCCACGACAACGATCCCGGTGCCGTCCGCGACGACATCTCCCAGGGCCTGCGCAACTCCGCCGTCGCCATCGTTCCCGTGTCGTTCGCGTTCCTCGCGCTCGGCCTGCCCATGTCGACACTGCTCTTCGCCTCCACCGGTACCGAGGCGGCCCGGGGCATGGGCTTCATCCTCATGGCCTTCGGACTCGGACTCATCCCGTACTCCGTGCAGTACGTGGTGCTGCGTGGCTTCTACGCCTACGAGGACACCCGGACGCCCTTCTACAACACCGTCATCGTCGCCGTCGTCAACGCCGGTGCCTCCGCCCTCTGTTACGTGCTGCTGCCCGCCCAGTGGGCCGTTGTCGGCATGGCCGCCTCCTACGGCCTCGCCTACGCCGTCGGTGTCGGCGTCGCCTGGCGGAGGCTCAAGAACCGTCTCGGCGGCGACCTGGACGGCGCTCACGTCATGCGCACCTATGCCCGGCTGTCCATGGCGTCCGTCCCCGCGGCGGTGGTCGGAGGCGCCGTGGCCTACGGCATCCTGACGGGACTCGGCAGCGGCGCGGGGGGCTCCGTGGTCGCGCTCGTGGCCGGTGGCATCGCACTGCTGGGCGTCTTCTTCGTGGCTGCGAAGCGGATGCGGATCGAGGAACTCAACGCCATGGTCGGCATGGTCCGTGGCCGGCTCGGCCGCTAGACGTCGTCACAAGTACGCCGACGACCGGCTTCGGGCCGGTTCCGCACAACCATCGTCGGACGCCGTGTGTCGTGCATAGCGTCGGACTGTGGGCACAATTGGCATGGCTGTTGGACATGGCGCAACGGATGGGGAGGCAGGAACGACGGTGGCGGAACGTAGCACGGCTGCCGTCGACGTGGCCGACAACGGCGGGGACGAACCGCTGACCGCGAAGGCGGGCAAGGCCACGACCGACGGGGCGGCAGACACCCAGGCGGCAGAGTCTCCGGCAGCGGGCTCTCAAGGCGCGGCGGAAAAGGCCGTGCTCGACAGGGACGGCGAACGGCAGGGCGGCGAACCGTCCTACTCGACGCCCGAACTGCACAGCGGCCACAAGCTCGCCAGACGCTATCGGCTCGAGGAGTGCGTCACCCGTCTGGACGGTTTCAGCAGTTGGCGCGCCGTCGACGAGAAACTCCGGCGCGCGGTCGGCGTGCACATCCTGCCGGCCGACCACCCCCGAGCACGCTCGGTCCTGGCGGCCGCCAGGTCCTCGGCCCTCCTCGGCGACCCCCGATTCGTCCAGGTCCTCGACGCGGTCGAGGAGAACGACCTCGTCTACGTCGTGCACGAATGGCTGCCCGACGCCGTCGAGCTGACCGCCCTCCTGGCCGCCGGCCCGTTCGAGCCGCACGACGCGTACCAACTCGTCGACCAGGTCTCCCAGGCGATGGCCGCCGCACACCGGGAGGGACTCGCTCACCTGAGGCTCACCCCCGGGGCTGTGCTGCGCACTTCGACGGGGCAGTACCGGATCCGCGGACTGGCGGTGAACGCCGCCCTGCGCGGTATCTCCGCCGACGGCCCCCAGCGCACCGACACCGAGGCCATCGGTGCCCTCCTGTACGCGGCACTGACGCAGCGCTGGCCCTACGAGAACGACGCGTACGGCCTCACCGGCCTCCCCAAGGGAGTCGGCCTGGTCGCTCCCGACCAGGTGCGGGCCGGCGTCCACCGCGGTCTGTCCGAGCTGGCCATGCGGGCCCTGGTCAACGACGGCGCCACCGCGTCCCGCCAGGAACCGCCGTGCACGACACCGGACGAACTGGCCAAGGCCGTCGCTGCAATGCCGCGCATCCGCCCGCCTGAGCCGGCCTTCACGGCACCGCCCGAGTACCAGCGCACCACCTATCAGCAGGGCAACTACGCCCGGCCCGCTGCCATGCCGGGAGCCGGCACCACCCAGCCGACGCCGACACCGCCGCCGCCCCTGCAGACCCGCACGGGCAAGGCCCTCAAGTGGGCCGTATCGGCACTCCTCATTGCCGCTCTCGGACTCGGTAGCTGGCAGGTCGCCGACAAGCTGCTGGACAACCGCAACGGCTCGGAGGAGCCGAAGACCTCGGAGACCGAGACCACGAACCAGGGCGGCGACAAGCCCGACGCACCCGTGCCTCTCGCCATCCAGGACGCCCAGGAGTACGCACCGGACGGGTCGCCGCAGAACGCGAACAACGTCGGGGCCACTCATGACTCGGACAGCACCACCTATTGGCGGAGCCGGAGCTACTACGACGGACCGGACCTGGTGCCGTCCGTGAAGCAGGGCGTCGGCATCGTCTACGACCTCGGTTCCGACAAAGACATCGCCGGCGCGTCCATAGCGTTGCGCTACGGCGGAGACCACACCACCATCAGCGTCTATGCCGTTGATTCGCTGAATCCGTCCGGTCCGGTCGGCTCCATGAAGCAGATCGCAACCGGTCGTACCAGCGATTCCACTCTGAAGGTGACCGCCAAGGAGCCGGTGAAGAGCCGGTACGTGCTGATCTGGATGACGGCGATGCCGTACTCGCCACAGGACGAGTACAGCGACCCCGGCTACAAGCAGGGCATCACGGACGTCGCCTTCACCGGCTGACACGGAGGCATGGGAGGGGGCTCACCGTTGGACGACGCGACACTCGGAGACGTAAGCGACCAGGATCTGCTGGCACGCCACGTCGACGGGGACCCCGACGCCTTCGGCGAGCTCGTGCGTCGCCATCGCGACAGGCTGTGGGCCGTGGCGCTGCGCACATTGGGGGACCGTGAGGAGGCCGCCGACGCGGTCCAGGACGCCCTTGTGTCGGCCTTCCGCGCAGCACATACCTTCCGAGGTCAGTCGGCCGTCACCACATGGCTGCACCGCATCACGGTCAACGCCTGCCTGGACCGCGCGCGGAAGGCCGCCTCCCGTAAGACCTCGCCCGTGGACGACACGGAGCGTCTGGAGCAGCTCTTGGAGCCCCACGAGTCGGCAGAGGCTCCCGCCGAGCGTCACGACCTCCACCGGGAGCTGCTGGCCGCCCTGGCGAAACTTCCGGTCGATCAGCGTGCGGCGCTGGTGCTCGTGGACATGCAGGGGTATCCGGTCGCCGAAGCCGCCCGTCTGCTGGATGTCCCAACGGGAACGGTGAAGAGCCGATGTGCCCGGGGCCGCGCCCGTCTCCTGCCCATGCTCACGCATCTGCGTGGTCAGGCCGGGGATAACACCGACCTCACCATGGGAAGGAACCGGACGCCGGGGACATCCGTCCCACCGGCGTCGGGACCAAGAGAGACAGGGCCGAGTGACCCTGCGGCAGTGAAGGGCGGAGGTGGGCGCGCGTGACATCGACCGACACGACTGGGCACCCGCACGTCTCGGAAATCTCCGACCTCACCGAAGGCCTTCTCCCGCCCGCACGCACGGCAGAGGTGCGCCTTCATCTCGACGACTGTCCGCTGTGCGCCGACGTGCAGACGTCTTTGGAAGAGATCCGTGGCCTGCTGGGCACCCTGCCGGGTCCTCCACGTATGCCCGCCGACATCGCCGGCCGAATCGATGCGGCGCTGGCCGCAGAGGCTCTGCTCCAAGCCACGGCACCTGAAGATCGAGAGCATGTTTCACGTGAAACAGTGCCCCGCTCGCCGGCAGCAGAGACTGCTTCGCCATCCGCCCGGCCGGCGGGGCACCCCCGCGCGGCGACCGGTCCGGGGCGGAACAGCCGGGCACGTCGTCGACGCGGTGCCATCCTGGGCGCCGTGTTCGGGGCTGCAGCAGTAGGTGTCGGGGTGATGTTCCTCCAGTCGGCCCAGACAAATACCGCCAACGACGCCTCGGCTGCCAAGAAGGAGACGAGTGTGAGCTCCGCGGCGCGGGACAGCGCGGAGTTCTCCGGCAGCACCCTCGGAAGTCGGGTCCAGTCCCTGCTGGCGGCCGCACCGACACATGAGGCAGCGCCCAGGATCGAGAAGGCACCCTCCCTCCAGAGCGATCCCACCACGATGTCGCCCAAGGACGCTCCGGACGCCGCGGTGCCTGCCTGCATTCAGCAGGGGACCGGCCGCACAGACGGCCCCATCGCCGCTGAGCGGGGCACTTACGAAGGTGTCAACGCCTTCCTCGTCCTGATGACACACGCGAAGGACAGCACTCAGGTCCAGGCCTACGTCGTCGATGCGGCATGCGTGGATGGCGCGGCGAACTCGCCCGGAGAGCTGCTCCTCACGGAGTCCTATCCCCGCCCTTGAGACATCGTCTGTGCCGCTCCGGCTTCTTGGGAATGCACGCCCCGTAGGATCCGTTGGGTGGGGTGAGAGTCCAGGAAGCCGCCCCGTAGGCAGTAGGCAGTCTGCAGAGACGAGGAACAAACCCGTGAGCGACGTCCGTAACGTGATCATCATCGGCTCCGGGCCCGCGGGCTATACAGCCGCGCTCTACACCGCGCGGGCATCGCTTCAGCCGCTGGTGTTCGAGGGAGCTGTCACCGCCGGCGGTGCGCTGATGAACACGACCGAGGTGGAGAACTTCCCGGGCTTCCGCGACGGCATCATGGGGCCCGACCTCATGGACAACATGCGTGCCCAGGCCGAACGCTTCGGGGCCGAGCTCGTGCCCGACGACATCGTGTCCGTCGACCTCACCGGCGACATCAAGACCGTGACCGACACGGCCGGCATCGTTCACCGCGCGAAGGCCGTGATCGTCACCACCGGCTCCCAGCACCGCAAGCTCGGCCTTCCCAGCGAGGACGTGCTCTCCGGCCGCGGTGTCTCCTGGTGCGCGACCTGTGACGGCTTCTTCTTCAAGGACCAGGACATCGCCGTCGTCGGCGGTGGCGACACGGCGATGGAGGAAGCCACCTTCCTCTCCCGCTTCGCCAAGTCGGTCACGATCATCCACCGACGTGACACCCTGCGGGCCTCCAAGGCCATGCAGGAGCGAGCCTTCGCCGACCCGAAGATCTCTTTCGCCTGGGACAGCGAGGTCGTCGAGATCCACGGTGACCAGAAGCTCTCGGGACTGACCCTGAACAACACCAAGACGGGCGAGAAGTCCCCGCTCGCGGTGACGGGTCTGTTCATCGCTGTGGGCCACGACCCCCGGACCGAGCTGTTCAAGGGACAGCTCGAACTGGACGGCGAGGGCTACCTGAAGGTCGACGCCCCGTCGACCCGCACCAATGTCACCGGAGTGTTCGCCGCCGGTGACGTGGTCGACCACACCTACCGTCAGGCCATCACGGCCGCCGGGACCGGCTGCGCCGCCGCCCTGGACGCCGAGCGCTTCCTCGCCGCTCTTTCGGACAGCGAGAAGGCGGCCGAGCCGGAGAAGACCCCCGTGGTCTGACCCACCTCTGGACCACCCACCCCACACCCCGCAGAGAAGTAAGGAGGCCGCCGTGGCCGGCGCCCTGAAGAACGTGACTGATGACTCCTTCGAGGAGGACGTCCTCAAGAGCGACAAGCCCGTGCTCGTGGACTTCTGGGCCGCGTGGTGCGGTCCTTGCCGCCAGATCGCGCCGTCCCTCGAAGCCATCGCGGCCGAGCACGGCGACAAGATCCAGGTCGTGAAGCTCAACATCGACGAGAACCCGGCCACCGCAGCCAAGTACGGCGTCATGTCGATCCCGACGCTGAACGTCTACCAGAACGGCGAGGTTGCCAAGACCATCGTCGGCGCCAAGCCGAAGGCCGCGATCGTCCGCGACCTTGAGAGCTTCATCGGAGAGTAGAAACGCCTCCGCTGTTTCACGTGAAACACGAATGGGCCCATCCCCCTGGGGGGTGGGCCCATTTTCGCGTTCGCAGTCAGAGGGGCCGGAGCGCCGGCTCCTTCTGTACGGCTCCCAGCAGACGGTCCAAAGCCAGCTCCACATCTTCCTTCCAGGAGAGTGTCGTGCGCAGTTCCAACCGCAGGCGCGGATATGTGGGATGTGGTCGGACCGTCTTGAAGCCGACCGCGAGGAGATGGTCGGCCGGCAGGACACAGGCCGGCTCCTGCCACCGGGCATTACCGAATGCCTCGATCGCACGGAACCCCCGGCGGAGCAGGTCCTTGGCGACCGTCTGGACAATGACCCGCCCAAGGCCCTGCCCCTGATAGCCGGGCATGACCCACGCGGTCATCAACTGGACCGCGTCGGCCGCCACAGGACTCGTCGGGAAGGCAGTGGAGCGCGGTACGTAGGCAGGCGGGGCATAGACAACGAAGCCCACCGGAACCTCGTCCACGTAGACCACGCGACCACAGGACCCCCACTCGAGGAGGACGGCCGAGATCCAGGCCTCCTTCTCGAGCTCAGGAGTGCCGGCCTTTACTGCGGCTTCACCGCTGACCGGGTCAAGTTCCCAGAAGACGCACGCACGACAACGCTTGGGAAGGTCCGAAAGGTTGTCCAGCGTGAGCGGTACGAGCCGACGCCCCATGGAGGCTGTTCCTCACTTCCCTCGTGTGCCGCGCTGCGAGCATCTGCCAGCCTGTTCCGCTCGAGGAGGAAGCTGCTGACAAAGCCGCTCACCGCCCCTAGACCCAGGCCTGCCGTCACCAGTTGGCCGCAGCTCACCGATCGCATGGCCTTGCCCTCTTTCCGAAGTGGCTCAAGGAGGATGCGTCATACCAGAACGCATCGTATCCACCCGACCCCGGCACGGATACCGCGCCAAGCCGAAGGGGCGGGTGGTGTTCCGTGCTCCGGAACACCACCCGCCCCTTCAGACAGCTTCGCCACTGCCGAGCGGAAGGCTCAGGCCTCGTCGTCCTCGGCAGGGCCCTCGCCGAGTCCCTTTTCGAGCACGCGTCCTTCGCCGGGGGCCAGTGTGCCGAGAATACGCTCAAGGTCGTCCATCGAGGCGAACTCGACAACGATCTTCCCCTTCTTCTGACCGAGGTCGACCTTCACTCGCGTCTCGAAGCGGTCGGAGAGCCGAGAGGCAAGGTCCGTGAGCGCCGGGGACAGCCGCGTGCCGGCACGGGGACCCTTCGGCTTGGGCGCGGTCTTGGGGTTCGAGTTCAGCAGCGTCACGATCTCTTCGACGGCCCTGACCGACAGACCCTCGGCGACGATCCGGTGCGCCAGCCGGTCCTGCTCCTCAGAGTCGTCCACGGAGAGCAGGGCTCGGGCGTGCCCGGCGGAGAGCACTCCAGCCGCGACCCGGCGCTGGACGGGCGGGGAAAGCCGGAGCAGGCGAAGCGTGTTGGACACCTGCGGGCGAGAACGCCCGATGCGGTCCGCCAGCTGATCGTGGGTGCAGTTGAAGTCCTTCAACAGCTGGTCGTAGGCCGCGGCCTCTTCCAGCGGGTTCAACTGCGCCCGGTGCAAGTTCTCCAGAAGGGCATCCAGCAGCAGCTTCTCGTCATCGGTGTCCCGGACGATCGCCGGGATCCGCTCGAGACCGGCCTCCCTGCAGGCCCGCCAGCGACGCTCACCCATGATGAGCTCATAGCGGTCCGGGCCCAACTGCCGCACGACAACCGGCTGAAGGAGCCCCACTTCCTTGATGGACGTGACCAGCTCCGCGAGGGCGTCCTCGTCGAAGACTTCCCGCGGCTGACGCGGGTTGGGCGTGATCGCACCGAGCGGCACCTCGGCGAAGTGCGCACCAGCCGGAGCGCTCGCCGACGTGCTTGCGGCCTCCCCTTCGTGGGCGGGAGCGCCCGCCTGCGGTGTGACCACCGCTGCGGGCAGCGTGGCGACCTTTGCCGCCGCCACCCCCCGTTCCGCGGTCAGCACAGGGGACGATCCCTGGGCCGAGTCCGGTCCCGACGCAGTCGGCTGCTTCTCCTGCGGAGCGGCAGGAATCAGCGCACCGAGCCCACGCCCCAATCCTCTACGTCGCTCGCTCACTGGATCCCCTCCGACATGTTCTGCTGACTGTTCTGGCCCACCTGGGCATGGTGCGGGTCGTACTGCACGCCGACCCCACGCAGCGCGATCTCACGCGCGGCTTCGAGATACGACAGGGAACCGCTGGACCCCGGATCGTAGGTCAGCACTGTCTGCCCATAGCTCGGGGCCTCAGAAATGCGCACCGAACGCGGGATGCTCGTACGCAGCACCTCTTCGCCGAAGTGACTGCGCACCTCGTCCGCGACCTGCGAGGCAAGCCGTGTCCTGCCGTCGTACATCGTGAGCAGGATGGTCGAGACATGCAGTGCCGGGTTGAGATGGCCGCGCACCAGGTCCACGTTGCGCAACAACTGGCCCAGCCCCTCCAGCGCGTAGTACTCGCACTGGATGGGGATCAGCACCTCAGCGCCGGCGACCAGCGCGTTGACCGTCAGCAGGCCCAGCGAGGGCGGACAGTCGATGAGGATGTAATCCAGCGGTTGCTCATAGGCCTGGATCGCCCGCTGCAGTCTGCTCTCCCGCGCCACCAGCGACACCAGCTCGATCTCCGCACCGGCGAGATCGATGGTGGCCGGGGCGCAGAAGAGTCCTTCGACGTCCGGGACCGGCTGGACCACTTCGGCGAGAGGCCTGCTCTCCACCAGGACGTCATAGATCGAGGGAACTTCCGCATGATGATCGATCCCCAGAGCCGTGGAGGCATTTCCCTGCGGATCCAGGTCGATCACCAGAACGCGCGCGCCGTGCAAGGCGAGCGAAGCAGCGAGATTGACCGTGGTGGTTGTCTTGCCTACGCCGCCCTTCTGGTTGGCAACGACCATGATGCGTGTCTGCTCAGGTCGGGGCAGACCCTCACCGGCACGCCCCAGCGCCTCCACGGCCAGCTGAGCAGCACGGCCGATGGGGGTGTCATCCATGGGGGGCGGTGTTTCACGTGAAACATCGTCCCCCGCGGACTCGGTACGGGGACCGGGGACCGGATCGGTCATCGGTCCCGCGATGTTGGCGTCGGACCGCAAGGATTCACTCTCCTCGACATCAGGCTCGCAATGAGCAGAGCCTGCCATGCTTTCGGGGTCGCGAACCAGCGAGCCCCGTGGATCTGTGGAGGAATCCACCTCTGTGGACAACTCTGTAGCCCTCAAGAGGGGCCTACGACCCTTGGTCGGGGCGGCCGCACGGCCGCGGCTGATGATTCCCTGCAGCAGTGAGCGACGTTTCACGTGAAACACGATGCCCAAGCCGCATGGCCAGACCGGGACGACACTCCGAAATCAGTACGTATGGCAACGTGTATGGCTCAGCGACGACGGCGCGTACGACTGGTGCGAGCAGCTTTCGCCCGCTTTGCGGCGAACCTCACACCACCGGGGCTCTCCCCGACCTCGACCCGCACAACTGTGGACAGCGGATCGACGAGGCCTTCACCGACATGAAGGACCGAGGTCTCCACGACACCCAGCTTGCTGAGCGCCGCACGCGCTCCCTGGATCTCTTCCTCGGCGGTGTCGCCCTTGAGAGCCAGCATCTCGCCGTAGGGCCGCAGCAGAGGGACACCCCAGCCGGCGAGCCGGTCCAGCGGGGCGACGGCCCGCGCCGTGACCACGTGCACCGGAGGAACCTTCCCGAGGACCTCCTCGGCCCGTCCCCGCACCACGGTCACGTGGTCCAGGCCCAGCAGCTCCACGACCTCCTGCAGGAAGTTCGTCCTGCGGAGCAACGGTTCCAGAAGGGTGATCTTCAGATCCGGTCGCACCAGCGCCAGCGGGATCCCGGGAAGTCCCGCACCGGAGCCGACGTCGCACACCGTCACGCCCTCCGGCACCACTTCCGAGAGGACGGCGCAGTTCAGCAGATGCCGTTCCCACAGCCGCGGCACTTCGCGTGGCCCGATCAGACCGCGCTTGACCCCGGCGTCCGCGAGCAGCTCCGCGTACCGCACGGCTTCGGGAAAGTGCTCTCCGAACACCTTCCGTGCCGCCTCGGGCGCCTGGGGAAGCTGTGCTGCCTCCGTCACGGGGACCGTCCTTCCGTACCGCACTGCCGCAATGCGGACTGTGGTGGCTGATTAACAGGCTGACAAAGATCGGCCCCGCCTGCGAACAGACGGGGCCGACAGAACAAAGCGGTCAGGCAGGGAGCACGACGACGAAGCGCTGAGGCTCCTCGCCCTCGGACTCGCTGCGCAGCCCCGCCGCCGCGACGGCGTCATGGACGACCTTGCGCTCGAAGGGCGTCATCGGGTCGAGCTTCACCGGCTCACCGCTGCTCTTGACCTCGGCGGCGGCCTTCGCGCCCAGCTCGGCCAGCTCCGTGCGCTTGTTCGCCCGGAAGCCGGCGATGTCGAGCATCAGTCGGCTACGGTCGCCCGTCTCCCGGTGCACGGCCAGACGCGTCAGCTCCTGAAGGGCCTCCAGAACCTCCCCGTCCTTGCCGACGAGCTTCTGGAGGTCGCGGCTGGCAGTGTCGCTGATGATCGAAACCGCAGCACGGTCCGCCTCGACGTCCATGTCGATGTCACCGTCGAGGTCTGCGATGTCAAGCAGGCCCTCGAGGTAGTCGGCCGCGATCTCCCCTTCCTGCTCGAGGCGGGTCAGGGTGTCGCCACCCTCGGCGGCGGCGGAGATGGTGCCTTCCGTCACGGATGCTCCTTCTTACTTCTTGGACGACGGGTGCTTGGGCCGCTGCGGGCCCTTGCGCTGTCCGGACTTGGGCTGGCGTGCGGAACCGGTGGCCTTGCCGCCGCCGGCGCCCTGCTTGGCGTCGCCCTGGGAGGATCCGGCCCTGGAGCGGCCCTCCGCCGGCTTGTCCTTTTCCAGGGAGGTCTTGGCAGTGGCGCCTGCGGCGTCGGAACCCTTGGCGGCACCCGGCTGGGCCGTCGTGGTCTGGCGCTTGGACTTGCTCTGGCGCTTGGGCTGCTGACGCCTCTGTGCGGGGCCGCCCTCGGCCTCGGCCACGGCCGCCTCGCTCTTGGTCACCGTGCCGTCCGCCTGCGCGGCCAGGCCGGCCTTGGCGAGACCGGAGATGAACCGGCGCTCGTTGTCGTTGCGGTCCGTCCCCTTGGCCACGATCGCCTGGATGACACTGCGCTTGCGCCGCGAGCGGACCTCGCCGTGGGCGGTGACGCTCTTGAGCAGCCGCTGCAGATAGTGGTCCTGGGCCTTGCTGCCCGGGGTCGGGTTCTGGTTGATCACGTACATCTGCTGGCCCATGGTCCACACGTTGGTGGTCAGCCAGTAGACGAGGACACCGACGGGGAAGTTGATGCCCATGACGGCGAAGATCAGCGGGAAGATGTACATCAGCATCTTCTGCTGCTGCATGTACGGCGTCTTGACCGTGAGGTCGACGTTCTTCTGCATCAGCTGACGCTGGGTGTAGAACTGCGACGCCGACATCAGAATGATCATGATGGCGGTGACGATGCGGACGTCGGTCAGGGAGGCGTTGAGTGCCTCGACCTTCGCCGGGTCGTCCATGAACTTCGCGGCGATGGGAGCACCGAAAATGTGCGCCTCACGCGCGCTGTTCACGAGGTCCTTGTTGAGCACCCCGATCTCGTCACCCGAGGCGATCTTGCTGAGCACGTGGTACAGCGCGAAGAAGAACGGCGACTGGGCCAGGATGGGAAGGCACGAGGAGAGCGGGTTGGTGCCCGTCTCCTTGTACAGCTTCATCATCTCTTCGGACTGACGCTGTCGGTCGTTCTTGTAGCGCTCCTGGATCGCCTTCATCTTCGGCTGGAGCGCCTGCATGTTCCGGGTCGACTTGATCTGCTTCACGAAGAGCGGGATCAGACAGATCCGGATCAGGATCACCAGCGACACGATGGACAGTCCCCAGGCCCATCCCGTGTCAGGGCCGAAGATCGCCCCGTAGAGACTGTGGAACTGAACGATGATCCACGAGACAGGCGTGGTGATAAAACTGAAGAGACTGGCAATCGTGTCCACTAATCAGGCTCCTTGAGCATTGGGCGAGGTCTCTGCGGCCGGGCCCTGGGATGCGGAGGCCGATCCCGGAGCAGGCAGATCAACGGCGGCGTCCCCGCCCTTGCTGTCGCCGCGCAAGGCATCACGCAGCATTTCGTGCCACCGCGGGCGCTTGCGCTGAGGCACGTGGTCCACCCCGCCCGGCGACCACGGATTGCACCGCAGGATGCGCCAGGCGGTCAGCACCGTGCCCTTGACCGCGCCGTGCCGGTCGATGGCCGTGTATCCGTAGTGGGAACACGACGGGTAGTACCTGCAGACGGGCCCCAGCAGCGGGCTGATCGTCCACTGATAGATCTTGATCAGAGCCAGCAGCGGGTACTTCATCGCGCGCCCCCTCCCAGCAACCGCTGAAGAGCGGCGTCCAGGTCTCGGGCCAGCTGTGCATGTTCGGCGTCACCCGCGCCGGGCAGCGCCCGTACGACCACCAGGCTACCGGGGGGCAGCTCGGAGAGCCGATCGCGTATGAGATGGCGCAGTCTCCGCTTGACCTTGTTGCGGACCACAGCACCACCCACAGCTTTGCTCACGACGAAACCCGCACACGTCGGGGAGGCGCTCTCCCCAGGCGCGTGCGGGTCCGTTGTGCCGCTGCGAAGGTGGACGACAAGAAGCGGGCGGCCTGCCCTGCGTCCCCGCCGTACCGCAGTCGCGAAGTCCTCGCGCCGCCTCAGCCGATTCTCGGTAGGCAGCACGTCATGACCTGTACGCGATCAGGCGGACAGGTTGGCGCGACCCTTGCCACGGCGGTTCGCCAGGATGGCGCGGCCGGCACGGGTACGCATGCGCAGGCGGAAACCGTGGGTCTTCGCGCGACGACGGTTGTTCGGCTGGAAGGTGCGCTTGCTCACTCGGGGGCTCCAGAAATGATTCGTAGACGGCGGGACATCGCCTGGCTGTCACCGTGCGCCCACGAGAAGCTCGCGATTACGCCCGTGTGCACCGCTTCACAATCACAGATCGTGATCTTTGCCCATCGGAGGCAGGCGGCAGCAGCCATCGACAACTCGACCTGGTCACGGTACGCGCGGCTACGCCATCCGGTCAAACCGACCCTATGGCGTGGTCCACTATGCACAGGCTGTGGACAACAACTTGAACCACGCGGGTCGCCCTGACTACCGTGGCTGAACTTGGATTCCTTTCCTGCCTGTCTTCCCATCCCGTCCCGAGAACCACACATTCGTGGGACCTGTGAGAGAGCGTGCCTTGTGGCTGACGTACCTGCCGATCTTGCCGCAGTGTGGCCACGAGTGCTGGAGCATCTCCTCGATGAGGGCCAGCAGGGCGTCGAGCCGAAGGACAAACAGTGGATCGAGCGCTGCCAGCCGCTCGCCCTGGTCGCCGACACCGCACTGCTCGCGGTCCCCAATGAATGGGGCAAGCGTGTCCTTGAAGGCCGGCTCGCTCCCCTCATCAGCGAGACGCTGAGCCGTGAGTGCGGCCGTCCCATCCGGATCGCGATCACCGTCGACGATTCCGTCGGCGAGGGGCCGATCCCCCAAGGCCCTCCGCAGCAGCAGCCCCGGTACCAAGGGCCCCAGCACGACGAGCCCCGGCCCGGAGATCCGTACGACACCTACGGCCACCGCTCCTCCGACGACGGCCTGCCGACGGCCAGGCCCGCCTACCCCGAGTACCAGCAGCGGCCCGAGCCGGGCTCCTGGCCGCGTACCCAGGAGGACCTGTCCTGGCAGCAGCCGCGGCTCGGGGGCTTCCAGGACCGTGACCCCTACGCCTCCCCGCCCCAGCGGCAGCCTGACCACGACTACCGGTCGCCGCAGCCGCCGGAGCGCCGGCAGTACGACTCACGTCCGGAGCGCCACTCGATGCAGGAGCCGCAGGCTCCGCACCGCGGCCCCTCGGGAGCTCCCGGGCCGCTCGGCGCACAGCCGGCCCCGGCACCGGGTCCGGGCGAGCCGCACGCCCGCCTCAATCCCAAGTACCTGTTCGACACCTTCGTCATCGGCGCCTCCAACCGGTTCGCACACGCCGCGGCCGTCGCTGTCGCCGAGGCTCCGGCCAAGGCGTACAACCCCCTCTTCATCTATGGGGAGTCGGGACTCGGCAAGACGCACCTGCTGCACGCGATCGGGCACTACGCGCGCAGCCTCTACCCGGGGACCCGCGTCCGGTACGTGAGTTCGGAGGAGTTCACCAACGAGTTCATCAACTCGATCCGGGACGGCAAGGGCGACACCTTCCGCAAGCGCTACCGGGACGTGGACATCCTCCTCGTCGACGACATCCAGTTCCTCGCGAGCAAGGAGTCGACACAGGAGGAGTTCTTCCACACCTTCAACACCCTCCACAACGCCAACAAGCAGATCGTGCTGTCCTCCGACCGGCCGCCCAAGCAACTGATGACGCTGGAGGACCGGCTGCGCAACCGGTTCGAGTGGGGCCTGACCACGGACGTGCAGCCCCCGGAGCTCGAGACGCGCATCGCGATCCTCCGGAAGAAGGCCGTCCAGGAGCAGCTGAACGCCCCTCCGGAGGTACTGGAGTTCATCGCCTCCCGCATCTCACGCAACATCCGTGAGCTCGAGGGCGCGCTGATCCGCGTGACGGCGTTCGCGTCCCTCAACCGGCAGCCGGTGGACCTGGGGCTCACCGAGATCGTGCTGAAGGATCTGATCCCCGGCGGAGAGGACGCGGCTCCCGAGATCACCGCGAGCGCCATCATGGCGGCCACCGCGGACTACTTCGGGCTCACGGTCGAGGACCTCTGCGGTTCCTCCCGCAGCCGGGTGCTCGTGACGGCGAGGCAGATCGCCATGTACCTGTGCAGGGAGCTGACGGATCTGTCGCTTCCGAAGATCGGCGCACAGTTCGGTGGCCGGGACCATACGACGGTGATGCACGCGGACCGGAAGATCCGGGCCCTCATGGCGGAGCGGCGGTCCATCTACAACCAGGTCACCGAGCTCACCAACCGCATCAAGAACGGCTGACAAGTCGGCCACGACGGCTCCTGAGGGCGCTCCGGGACGGTTCCCGGGGCGCCCTCAGCCGTTTCGCCCGCACCGCTCTGTTCGATTTCGAGTCGGCGTCGAGCCGTTCTCCACAGTGGAGCCAGGATTCTTCCGTCCACAGCCTGGGGACCAGGAAGTTGTCCACGACCGGTCCACAGGCATACGGATCACCGGGCCGTCGGCCCAGGTCAGCCCCTTGGGGATTTGTGGCAAACCAGGTTCCACAGCCTGTGGACACAGAAAACATCCACAGGCTGTGATCGTCGTTGTCCACCGCTGCCCCACAGGCAACGGCCCGTTGCCCACAGCTTCTCCACACCCCTGTCCACTGTTCGGCAACGAAACACACCCGCTCACCGCGTTGAGTGAAAGCTGTCACACCAACGAGGTCGGTTGGCCTGTGGGGAACCGGGGTAAAGCTGGGGACGGGACTGGGGAGAAGTCCCTGGGGCCTGTGCATCGGGTGTGCAGAACTTTCGCGTGTCCACAGAAGCGCCGAGTTGTCCACGGTCCCCGCCCACAGGCGCGGTGGACAAAAAAGCGGGCCTGACCTGGGCAAACGACGTTATCCACCGTTTCCACAGGCCCTACTACTACTCCCACCTAGAGTTACCGGGGAATTCGCTTCGAAGAAGGCCCTGTGCACAACTCGAGCCCGGACCGCCGGGCAGCTCTTGCCACGACTTGACCCCGACCCGCACCGACTGTCGGCGTCGTGCGTCAGACTGGTCCCCGGCATCAAGCCGACGAGAAGGCCAGCAGGGCGAGCCAGCAACAGCAGGAGGCGGTTCCGGTGAAGATCCGGGTGGAGCGCGATGTACTCGCGGAGGCGGTGGCGTGGGTGGCCCGTAGCCTCCCGGCCCGGCCGCCGGCGCCCGTTCTTGCGGGCCTTCTCCTGAAGGCGGAGGACGGCGCCGTCAGCTTCTCGAGCTTCGACTACGAGGTCTCGGCCCGTGTGTCGGTCGAGGCCGAGGTGGACGAGGACGGCACCGTCCTGGTCTCCGGCCGGCTTCTCGCCGACATCTGCCGCGCCCTCCCCAACCGTCCGGTGGAGATTTCCACAGACGGTGTACGAGCGACCGTGGTCTGCGGCTCGTCCCGATTCACACTCCACACCCTGCCTGTGGAGGAGTACCCGGCACTGCCGCAGATGCCGACCGCGACCGGCACCGTGCCGGGTGAGGTATTCGCCTCGGCCGCTGCCCAGGTCGCCATCGCCGCCGGTCGCGACGACACCCTGCCCGTCCTGACCGGTGTGCGCATCGAGATCGAGGGCGACACCGTCACGCTGGCGTCGACCGACCGCTACCGCTTCGCCGTCCGTGAGTTCCTCTGGAAGCCCGAGAACCCGGACGCCTCCGCGGTCGCCCTGGTGCCCGCCAAGACGCTCCTGGACACCGCCAAGGCACTCACCAGCGGTGACACCGTCACCCTGGCGCTGTCGGGCTCCGGCGCCGGTGAGGGTCTGATCGGTTTCGAGGGAGCGGGGCGCCGGACCACGACGCGACTGCTCGAGGGCGACCTGCCGAAGTACCGGACGCTCTTCCCGACCGAGTTCAACTCGGTGGCCGTCATCGAGACCGCGCCGTTCGTCGAGGCCGTCAAGCGCGTGGCGCTCGTGGCCGAGCGCAACACCCCGGTGCGGCTCAGCTTCGAACAGGGCGTGTTGATCCTGGAGGCGGGCTCCAGCGACGACGCACAGGCTGTGGAGCGGGTCGACGCGCAGCTCGAGGGCGACGACATCTCGATCGCCTTCAACCCGACCTTCCTGCTGGACGGCCTGAGCGCGATCGACTCGCCCGTGGCCCAGCTCTCGTTCACCACCTCCACCAAGCCGGCGCTGCTGAGCGGCCGGCCGGCCGTGGACGCCGAGGCGGACGAGGCCTACAAGTACCTGATCATGCCCGTGCGGCTGAGCGGCTGATCAGCGGCTTTTGAGCGCTTGACCCCACAGGTGTGCACCCGTGTCCGGGCGTAGGCTCGGACACGGGTAGGTACTGCACACAACGATTGAGGAATCATCTGATGGAGCTCGGTCTCGTCGGTCTCGGCAAGATGGGCGGCAACATGCGCGAGCGCATTCGCCGCGCCGGCCACACCGTCATCGGGTACGACCGCAACCCTGACGTCGCTGATGTCCACAGCCTCGAGGAGCTTGTGGGCAAGCTCAAGGGCCCGCGGGTCGTCTGGGTCATGGTCCCGGCAGGCGCCGCCACGCAGTCCACGATCGACGAGCTGGCCGAGCTGCTCTCCCCGGGTGATGTGGTCGTCGACGGCGGCAACTCCCGCTGGACCGACGACGAGAAGCACGCCGTCGAGCTGGGCCTGAAGGGCATCGGCTTCGTCGACTGCGGTGTGTCCGGCGGTGTGTGGGGCCTGGAGAACGGCTATGCGCTGATGTACGGCGGGGACGCCGAGAACGTCGCGAAGGTGCAGCCGATCTTCGACGCCCTCAAGCCGGAGGGCGAGTTCGGTTCGGTCCACGCGGGCAGGGTCGGCGCGGGCCACTTCGCCAAGATGGTCCACAACGGCATCGAGTACGCGATGATGCAGGCCTACGCCGAGGGCTGGGAGCTCCTGGAGAAGGTCGACTCGGTCACCGATGTGCGCGAGGTCTTCCGTTCTTGGCAGGAGGGCACGGTCATCCGTTCCTGGCTGCTCGACCTCGCGGTCAACGCGCTGGACGAGGACGAGCACCTCGAGCAGCTGCGCGGTTATGCACAGGACTCCGGCGAGGGCCGGTGGACGGTGGAAGCCGCCATCGACAACGCCGTCCCGCTGCCTGCGATCACCGCGTCGCTGTTCGCCCGTTTCGCGTCCCGTCAGGACGACTCCCCGCAGATGAAGATGATCGCCGCACTGCGCAACCAGTTCGGCGGCCACGCGGTGGAGAGCAAGAAGTAGTCCACAGGCTGTGCACCAGTGGTGCACAGCCATGCCGGGGGAAGGTCGGCGCACACCATGCACGTCACGCATCTGTCGCTGGCCGACTTCCGCTCGTACGCCCGGGTCGAGGTCCCTCTCGATCCGGGCGTCACCGCTTTCGTGGGGGCGAACGGGCAAGGCAAGACGAATCTAGTCGAGGCCGTCGGCTATCTCGCCACGCTGGCCAGCCACCGCGTCTCCTCGGATGCGCCGCTGGTACGGATGGGGGCCGAGCGGGCCGTCATCCGGGCCGCCGTGACCCAGGGGGAGCGCTCGCAGCTCGTCGAGCTCGAACTCAATCCCGGCCGGGCGAACCGCGCCCGGATCAACAGGTCGTCGCAGGTCAGGCCTCGTGACGTCCTGGGGATAGTACGGACGGTGCTCTTCGCCCCGGAGGACCTGTCGCTGGTGAAGGGCGATCCCGGCGAGCGCCGGCGGTTCCTCGACGAGCTGGTCACGGCGCGCTCGCCGCGCATGGCGGCTGTGCGCTCCGACTACGAGCGTGTGCTGAAGCAGCGCAACACCCTGCTGAAGTCGGCGGCCATGGCGCGGCGACACGGCGGCCGTGGCATGGACCTGTCCACCCTCGACGTCTGGGACCAGCACCTGGCTCGCGCGGGCGCCGAGGTGACCGCTCAGCGGCTCGACCTGATCGCCGCCCTGCAGCCGCTTGCGGACAAGGCGTACGAGGCGCTCGCGCCAGGAGGCGGTCCCGTCGCGCTCGAGTACCGGTCCTCGGCCGGCCCCATGGACGAGGCTCACGGCCGCGAAGCGCTGTGCGAGCAACTGACGGCGGCGCTGGCCGAGGTGCGCAAGCAGGAGATCGAGCGGGGGGTGACCCTGGTCGGTCCTCACCGTGACGAACTGGTCCTGAAACTGGGGCAACTGCCCGCCAAGGGGTACGCGAGTCACGGAGAGTCCTGGTCGTACGCGCTGGCGCTGCGGCTGGCCTCGTACGACCTGCTGCGGGCCGAGGGCAACGAACCCGTGCTGGTCCTCGACGACGTCTTCGCGGAGCTCGACGCCCGACGCCGGGAGCGGCTGGCCGAGCTGGTGGCCCCCGGCGAGCAGGTGCTGGTGACCGCGGCCGTGGACGACGACGTACCGGCAGTGCTGGCGGGTGCCCGCTACGAGGTCTCGGGCGGGACGGTGCAGCGCGTATGACCGGTGAGAGCGGGGAAAGGCCGGCAGAGGCGGAAGTCTCGGCCGCCGGAGAGTCCTCCGGTGTGGACCTGGCACGCGTGGCGTTGCGCGCCGCGAAGGAGCAGGCCAAGGCCCGTGGCGCGGCGGCGCAGCAGAAGAAGCAGGCCAGACGGGGCGGTGGGCTGCGGTCCGGCGCCCGGGCCGACGGGCGCGATCCGCTGCCGCTGGGTGCGGCGATCAACCGGCTGATCACCGAGCGGGGCTGGGAGACGCCGGCCGCCGTGGGCGGGGTGATGGGCCGCTGGCCGCAGATCGTGGGCGACGACCTGGCCAATCACTGTGTTCCGCTGCGGTACGACGAGGCGCCGGACGAGCGCCTGCTGACCGTTCAGTGCGACTCGACGGCGTGGGCCACCCAGCTGCGGCTGCTGGCTCCGCGCCTGGTGGCCAGACTCAACGAGGACCTGGGGCACGGGACTGTCCGCGCGATCAAGGTGCTCGGTCCGGGAGGCCCCGCGCGCCGGTTCGGACCCTTGCGGGCCCCGGGCAGCACGGGCCCCGGGGACACGTACGGCTGATGTCCGGCCGTCACCGCGGATGCCCTTGCGGCACAAGGAACCCGGTGGCACGGATGAGGTGTCCCTCACGGTAGCGAGAGGTTGACAGCCCGAAGCGCTCAAAGCCCGTGTGAGCCTCTTGGAGCCCCTTCCCGGATATGGGGAGTCGGACGGTGATGGTTCAGGGCGCCACAGGCGGACTCAGCTACCGGCAAACCGCCATTAGTGTCAGCGATACCGGTAGACTGGTCGACAGTCCCGCTTCTGTTGCGGGACACGTCGATTAGATGCCGAACGACGCAGCCGCTCCCGCCTTGCCGGTGAACGGCTCGTGCTGTGCCAGAAAGGGCGCTTCGTGGCCGATTCCGGCAACCCCAACGAGAACACTCCGTCCACCCCTGCCGGTGGGAACGGCGAGGTCACAGCCTCGTACGACGCCAGCGCGATCACCGTCCTCGAGGGTCTGGACGCGGTCCGCAAGCGCCCCGGCATGTACATCGGCTCGACCGGTGAGCGTGGACTCCACCACCTCGTCCAAGAGGTCGTCGACAACTCCGTCGACGAGGCGATGGCCGGCCACGCCGACACCATCGACGTCACGATCCTCGCCGACGGCGGCGTACGCGTCATCGACAACGGCCGTGGCATCCCGGTGGGCATCCACCCCGTCGAGAAGAAGCCGGCCGTCGAGGTCGTGCTCACCGTGCTGCACGCGGGCGGCAAGTTCGGCGGCGGCGGCTACGCCGTCTCCGGCGGTCTGCACGGCGTCGGTGTCTCCGTGGTGAACGCGCTGTCCTACAAGCTCGCCGTCGAGATCTGGACGGACGGTTACCGCTGGACGCAGGAGTACAAGTCGGGCGTCCCCACCGCGCCGCTGGAGCGGCACGAGGCCACCACCGAGACCGGGACCTCGGTCACGTTCTGGGCCGACGGCGACATCTTCGAGACGACGGAGTACTCCTTCGAGACGCTCTCGCGCCGTTTCCAGGAGATGGCCTTCCTCAACAAGGGCCTGACCCTGACGCTGACCGACGAGCGCGAGTCGGCCAAGGCCACCGCGGGCGCGGAGACGGGTCAGGAGCCGGAGGACCTCGAGCAGCCGGCCCGTACGGTCAAGTACCACTACGAGGGCGGCATCGTCGACTTCGTGAAGTACCTGAACTCCCGCAAGGGCGAGCTGATCCACCCCACGGTCATCGACATCGAGGCCGAGGACAAGGAGCGGCTGCTCGCCGTCGAGATCGCGATGCAGTGGAACTCGCAGTACACGGAGGGGGTCTACTCCTTCGCGAACACGATCCACACGCACGAGGGCGGTACCCACGAAGAGGGCTTCCGCTCCGCACTCACGGGCCTGGTCAACCGGTACGCACGCGAGAAGAAGCTGCTGCGCGAGAAGGACGACAACCTCTCCGGCGAGGACATCCGCGAGGGTCTGACCGCGATCATCTCGGTCAAGCTGGGCGAGCCGCAGTTCGAGGGTCAGACGAAGACCAAGCTGGGCAACACGGAGGCCAAGACCTTCGTGCAGAAGGTCGTCCACGAGACCCTGACCGACTGGTTCGACCGTAATCCGAATGAGGCCGCGGACATCATCCGCAAGGGCATCCAGGCGCAGACGGCCCGCGTCGCGGCCCGTAAGGCGCGTGACCTGACGCGTCGCAAGGGTCTGCTGGAGTCGGCGTCGCTGCCGGGCAAGCTGAGCGACTGCCAGTCCAACGACCCGACGAAGTGCGAGATCTTCATCGTCGAGGGTGACTCCGCCGGCGGCTCGGCCAAGTCCGGCCGTAACCCGATGTACCAGGCCATCCTGCCCATCCGCGGCAAGATCCTGAACGTCGAGAAGGCGCGGATCGACAAGATCCTCCAGAACACCGAGGTGCAGGCGCTGATCTCGGCCTTCGGCACCGGTGTCCACGAGGACTTCGACATCGAGAAGCTCCGCTATCACAAGATCATTCTGATGGCGGACGCCGACGTCGACGGCCAGCACATCAACACCCTGCTCCTGACGTTCCTGTTCCGCTTCATGCGGCCGCTCGTCGAAGCGGGCCACGTCTTCCTCTCGCGCCCGCCGCTTTACAAGATCAAGTGGGGCCGGGACGACTTCGAGTACGCCTACTCCGACCGTGAGCGCGACGCCCTGGTCGAGCTGGGCAAGCGGAGCGGCAAGCGGATCAAGGAAGACTCCATCCAGCGCTTCAAGGGTCTCGGTGAGATGAACGCCGAGGAACTGCGCATCACCACCATGGACCAGGACCACCGAGTGCTCGGCCAGGTCACGCTGGACGACGCGGCCCAGGCCGACGACCTGTTCTCGGTGCTCATGGGTGAGGACGTGGAGGCGCGGCGCTCGTTCATCCAGCGCAACGCCAAGGACGTTCGCTTCCTCGACATCTGAGTCGGTCTCAGCTGACCGTACGAAAGGACTGAAGACCAGCAATGGCCGACGAGAACACGACAGTGACGCCCGAAGAGGAGCCCATCGTTCCGGGCGTGGGCATGCGCGTGGAGCCCGTGGGGCTCGAGACCGAGATGCAGCGCTCGTATCTCGACTACGCGATGTCCGTCATCGTCTCGCGTGCGCTGCCGGACGTGAGGGACGGGCTCAAGCCCGTCCACCGCCGTGTGCTGTACGCGATGTACGACGGTGGCTACCGGCCCGAGAAGGGCTTCTACAAGTGCGCCCGCGTCGTCGGCGACGTCATGGGCACCTACCACCCGCATGGCGACTCCTCGATCTACGACGCCCTGGTCCGCCTGGCCCAGCCATGGTCGATGCGCATGCCGCTGGTGGACTCCAACGGCAACTTCGGCTCCCCGGGCAACGACCCGGCCGCCGCCATGCGGTACACCGAGTGCAAGCTCATGCCGCAGTCGATGGAGATGCTCCGGGACATCGACGAGGAGACCGTCGACTTCCAGGACAACTACGACGGCCGCAACCAGGAGCCGACGGTCCTGCCGGCGCGCTTCCCGAACCTCCTGGTCAACGGCTCGGCCGGCATCGCGGTCGGTATGGCGACCAACATCCCGCCGCACAACCTGCGCGAGGTCGCGGCCGGCGCGCAGTGGGCGCTGGAGCACCCGGACGCTCCGCACGAGGAGCTGCTCGACGCGCTCATCGAGCGGATCAAGGGCCCGGACTTCCCGTCCGGCGCGCTGGTCGTGGGACGCAAGGGCATCGAGGAGGCGTACCGCACCGGTCGCGGCTCCATCACGATGCGCGCGGTCGTCGAGGTCGAGGAGATCCAGAACCGCCAGTGCCTGGTGGTCACGGAGCTTCCCTACCAGGTCAACCCGGACAACCTCGCGCAGAAGATCGCCGATCTGGTCAAGGACGGCAAGATCGGCGGCATCGCCGACGTCCGTGACGAGACGTCCTCGCGCACCGGCCAGCGCCTGGTGATCGTGCTGAAGCGCGACGCCGTCGCCAAGGTCGTGCTGAACAACCTGTACAAGCACACCGACCTGCAGACGAACTTCGGCGCCAACATGCTGGCGCTCGTCGACGGCGTGCCGCGCACCCTGTCGCTGGACGCGTTCATCCGCCACTGGGTGACGCACCAGATCGAGGTCATCGTTCGGCGCACCAAGTTCCGGCTGCGCAAGGCGGAGGAGCGCGCGCACATCCTGCGCGGTCTGCTCAAGGCACTGGACGCGATCGACGAGGTCATCGCGCTGATCCGGCGCAGCGACACGGTCGACGTCGCGCGAGAGGGCCTGATGGGCCTGCTCGAGATCGACGAGATCCAGGCCAACGCCATCCTCGAGATGCAGCTGCGCCGACTGGCCGCCCTGGAGCGCCAGAAGATCGTGCAGGAGCACGACGAACTGCAGGCGAAGATCAACGAGTACAACGCGATCCTCGCCTCGCCGGAGAAGCAGCGCGGCATCGTCAGCGACGAACTCGCCGCGCTCGTCGAGAAGTTCGGCGACGACCGGCGCTCCAAGTTGGTGCCCTTCGACGGTGACATGTCCATTGAGGACCTGATCGCCGAGGAGGACATCGTCGTCACGATCACGCGTGGCGGCTATGTGAAGCGCACCAAGACCGACGACTACCGCTCCCAGAAGCGCGGTGGCAAGGGCGTGCGCGGGACGAAGCTCAAGGAAGACGACATCGTCGACCACTTCTTCGTCTCCACAACGCATCACTGGCTGCTGTTCTTCACCAACAAGGGCCGGGTGTACCGGGCCAAGGCGTACGAGCTGCCGGACGCCGGCCGTGACGCGCGTGGCCAGCACGTCGCCAACCTGCTGGCCTTCCAGCCGGACGAGCAGATCGCCGAGATCCTGGCGATCCGCGACTACGACGCCGCTCCGTACCTGGTGCTCGCCACCAAGGCCGGTCTGGTGAAGAAGACGTCCCTGAAGGACTACGACTCACCCCGTTCCGGCGGCGTCATCGCGATCAACCTCCGGGAGACGGAGAGCGGCGAGGACGACGAACTGATCGGCGCGGAGCTGGTGTCGGCGGAGGACGATCTGCTGCTCATCAGTAAGAAGGCGCAGTCGATCCGGTTCACCGCGACCGACGAGGCGCTGCGCCCGATGGGCCGCGCGACCTCGGGCGTCAAGGGAATGAGTTTCCGAGAGGGCGACGAACTGCTCTCGATGAATGTCGTCCGGCCCGGTACTTTCGTGTTCACAGCCACGGATGGCGGGTACGCGAAGCGGACCGCCGTCGACGAGTACCGCGTCCAGGGCCGCGGCGGCCTCGGTATCAAGGCCGCCAAGATCGTGGAGGACCGCGGATCCCTCGTGGGCGCGCTGGTGGTGGAGGAGTCCGACGAGATCCTCGCCATCACGCTCGGTGGCGGTGTGATTCGAACGCGAGTCAATGAAGTCAGGGAGACGGGCCGTGACACCATGGGCGTCCAACTGATCAACCTGGGCAAGCGCGATGCCGTCGTCGGCATCGCTCGCAACGCCGAGGCCGGTCGTGAGGCCGAAGAGGTCGAGGCGGCCGTCGAGGCCGAAGGGACCGACGAGGCCGCCGTCGAGGCGACGGCCGAGGCGGCAGCCGAGGGCACACAGTCCTCGGCCGGGGAGCACGAGGAGTAAAGCGTGAGTGGAGCCACGGGCGCCGGACCGGCAGCATCCGGAGCGAACGGTGCCCGTGGCCCTGCCGCGGACTCCCAGGGGGCCACAGTGACGGACAACCGAGGGCAGCAGCCCCCGTACCAGATGTTCTCCGGCGAGCAGCCTGCCCCGCAGCAGGCCGGCCAGCCGTACCACCCGCCGCAGGCGTATCCCTCGCCCGGCGGGACCCAGGGCGGCCAGCAGCGGCCGGCCCAGGGCGCGGGTGCGGCTTCGGGCGCCGCGGTGCGCAGACCGCGCACAGGGGCCCGTACGACGCCGCGTACGCGCAAGGCACGGCTGCGGGTGGCGAAGGCCGACCCGTGGTCGGTGATGAAGGTCAGCTTCCTGCTCTCCATCGCGCTCGGCGTGTGCACCGTGGTCGCGGCCGCGGTGCTGTGGATGGTCATGGACGCGATGGGCGTCTTCTCGACCGTCGGCGGGACGATCAGCGAGGCGACCGGCTCGAACGAGAGCAACGGCTTCGACCTCCAGTCGTTCCTGTCGCTGCCGCGCGTGCTCATCTTCACCTCGGTGATCGCGGTGATCGATGTGGTGCTCGCCACAGCGCTGGCGACGCTCGGAGCCTTCATCTACAACCTCTCCGCCGGTTTTGTGGGCGGTGTCGAGCTCACGCTCGCCGAGGACGAGTAGCGCCGCGGAGGGGTCCTCGGATTCCGATTTTGGCGCTGCACCGCGTGTGCGCTAATCTTCAGAGGTCAGCGCGCAGCGCGGAGGGGCTATAGCTCAGTTGGTTAGAGCGCATCCCTGATAAGGATGAGGCCACAGGTTCAAATCCTGTTAGCCCCACAGTGACGACAGGCCCGGCCGGAGATTCTCCGCCGGGCCTGTCGCTTTGTGTACGGCATGAGTTGGCATGCTGCGGGTACCACCGGGCGTAGGTCACCGATCGGTATCGGTCGGTGTGTATAGTCGGGCGCCAGAAGTCCTCATACGTCAAGGAAAGACGAGGTCGCGCGGTGAAGAAGCTTCTCCTGGTCGCACTGGCCGCCATCGGCGGGCTCCTCGTGTACCGCCAGATCCAGGCGGATCGCGCCGAGCAGGATCTGTGGACGGAGGCGACCGACTCCGTGCCCGCAGGTTCGGGTGTGTGAGACGCAGCGTTTCTTGGACATGAGCCCCGGTCGCCGTAGCGGCCGGGGCTCTGTGCTGTCCGCCCTCGGGGCCGCTGCCTACGGGGGATCACTGAACGTCATCGGTCGTTAGGGGATCCTGGGATTTCGCTTCCGCGAATCAGTTGCTTGCGGTAGCGAACCTGATCGTTCCCGGCCGCGTGGACACGCCACCAGCGCCGTGGATCAGAGGCCGGACGGGGGCGCCGGTGTCGGACCCGGTGGCGGACAACGAGGGATGATTCGCCCGCGCGCGAAGACAGCGGAGCGGAGTCCGGGGCAGGATGGTCCGGGCCACGGTCGCGTGGTGCCGGGCGCGGTGCGTCCAGGCCCCGGCCGGGGCGTCGTTCCTGGTGCGGCGAGGAGCACGGCGGCCACGGACGGGTCCGGCTCTCGGCGGACTCATCGACCACAAGGAGAAGCGCGTGAAGAGGCAGCGCGGCAGGGCCCGGGTGGCGCTGGCCGGGGCGGCGGCGTTGTGTGCGGTGGCGGCGCTGCCGGGACAGGCGTGGGCGGCGGGCCGGCCGAGCCCCTACGTCTTCGACGCCGAGGCCAAGCCGGTGAAGGGCACCCCCGTCAACATCAACGGCCCGGAGCTGACGGCCGGTTCGACGTACAAGGACTCGATCAAGCCGGGTGAGAAGCGCTACTACCGCCTCAACCTGGACGCCCGGTCCAATGCCTATGTGTCGGCGGTCGCGGTTCCCGCGCTGGGCACCAAGGTCACTTATGCGGACCAGCTCAAGGTGTCGATCGAGGACGGCTCGGGCACCGAGTGCAGCGACGGCGAGGCACGGTTCGGGTCGGCGGCCTTCGCCCGGCCGGTGGCCGACTACGCGAGCCGCAGGATCGAGAAGGACAACAGCAGCTGCCAGGAGGCAGGGGCGTACTACGTGCTGCTGGAGCGGGACTCGGAAGACGCGTCCTCGTCAGAACCGTGGGACGTGGAACTCCGCTTCGCCTCCGAACCGGCGCTGAAGTCCGCCGGTCCCACCGCGGCTCCCGAGGTCTGGCCCTCCGCCTCGCCCGCGGCGCCGGCCGGCGGGCCGCAGAAGCGTCACGGGGGCACGAGCTTCCATGACTCCACGAGCCTGAAGCAAGGCGAATGGCAGGACAGCATCAAGCCCGGGGAGACGCTTTTCTACCGGGTGCCTGTCGACTGGGGCCAGCAGATCTTCGTCGGCGCCGACCTGGCCAACAGCCCGAGCGGTGACGCGACGAAGAGCGTCAGCAACGCCCTGGTGCTCGCCCTGCACAACCCGGCGAGGGGCTTCGTCGACGACGAGTCGGGCATGTACTACGACGGCAAGCAGAAGTCGATCTCGCTGGACCCGCTGCCTCCCGTGGCGTACGAGAACCGCTACGCCTCGGACACCGCCACCAGCGCCATGCGGTTCGCCGGCTGGTACTACCTCGCGGTCACGCTGAACCCGGAGATCGAGGAGGCGTACGGCGGCAATGCCGTCCCGCTGACCCTGCGCGTGAACGTCAAGGGGGACGCGGCTGAGGCACCCGCGTACGACGGGCCGGCCGGTGACTTCCGCGTCACGGAAGAGGACCAGGCGGCCGCGGAGAGCGGCGCGAGCGCGCAGGAAGCGGCCAAGAGCGACACGATGGTGATCGTCGCGACCGCGGGGATCGGAGCGGGGACCGTGCTGGTGCTCGGGCTCGGCGTCTGGACGCTGCTGGCACGGCGCCGGACGCCCGAGGAAGCGGCACCCGCCACCTTCTCCGTGCCGGGCCAGGGCGGCCCGCAGGGGCCCGCTCAGGGAGTGGGGAACGGCCCCGCCCAGGGCTACGGGTACGGGCAGTACGGGCCCCCGCCGGGGCAGTAGCCGCCGGCCGGGGGCAGTGGGCACAGGGCCTGCTGTCAGCGTCGGCGGGGCGGACGGCCCTACGACCGGGCGACTGCTGCCACGGCCGGTCCCTTCCCGACGACTGCTGGTCAGGGATTACGGCTCCTGCCCGGCGGGCACAGGGCACGTTCCACCGGCGGGACTCAGACCTGGGTCAGCGCCCAGATCCCCACCGCGAAGCACAGCACAGCGACCAGAAGCACAGGGACCGCGACCTTCGGGGGCGGTCCCGGCCGCTTTCCGGTGCGTGCCGGTGGAACCTGCGGGCCGTGAGCGGTGTACGTACGGGTAGAGGGCCCGCCGTACGGCGTCGGCGGCGGCTGATGGGGGGAGGCGGCATGCGCGGTGACAGCATCGGCAGTCTGCGCATGGGCGGGGGCGCCCGGCGCGGCACCGGCCGGACGCGGGACCGGCGGCGGGGCGGGCATGGGACCTGGTGTGGGCTGCGTCCCGACGGGAGAGGCAGGCGGCGTGTGCGGCCCGCCGGTGTGCGGCAGCGGGGAGGGCTGCTGCTGCTGTGGAGGCGGCGCGAGATGGAAGCTGCCCGTCTCCAAAGGGGGAGGAGTCGGCTGCACAGCCGTGCTCCGGTCGGCGGCCTGCTCCGACGTCTGTGGCCCGTTCGGGCCGAAACCCGCGGGCAGTGGGCCGAGTTGGTCGAAGATCTCGACGGGTTCCTCGCCCGGCGGCGGCTCGGGAAGCAGGTCCGCAGCCGCCGTGAGGGCCTTGCGCGCTCCGGTGGCGGTACGGAACCGCGCCTGCGGATCCGGCTGGAGCAACCCTGCCAGCACCTGCCAGAGCGGCTCCGGAATGCCCTGGGGAGCGCTCGGAGTGCCGTGGGCGGCGTAGTGCTCCACCAAGGCCTGGGAGTCGGGTTTGCGGCCCTGCAACAGATAGAGGCCGACCAGGCCCACCGCGAACAGGTCGGCCGTGAAGTCGGGCTCCGCGCCGAGCATCTGCTCCGGTGCGAAGTAACCCGGCGTGCCCACCACATAGTTGGTCTCGGTCAGCCGGGGCTCGCCCTTGCGCATCGAGATGCCGAAGTCGGAGACCCGCAGATGGGGCCGTCCCCTTCCTGTCGCCTCCATCAGGATGTTGGCCGGCTTGATGTCGCGGTGCACGACACCCTCCGCGTGGACCGCGGCAAGACCGGACAGCAACTGGTCGAGCAGGGTGCAGACGAACCGCGGCGGCAGCGCACCGTAGTCACCGATGACATGGGCAAGCGAACCGCCGCTCACCAGGTCCATGGTGAACAGCACCTTGTCGTCGTCCGCGGCCCAGCTGGCCGGGGCGAGCACATGGGGATGGTCGATGCGCATCGCCTGCTCCCGCACGAACCGGAGCAGCGTGTGCGCATCGCTCTGCTGGAGAACCTTCGCCGCCACATAGCGACGACGACGGTGGTCCCAGGCGCGCCAGACGGCGCCGACACCACCGCGCCCGATCGGATCGATCAGTTCGTACCGACCGGCGAAGACCTCACCCATTGTGCTGCGCCCGCTCCCCGTTCCTCATGAAGGCGACTGTCCGCCTCGTTCAGCTCTGGTGCGACTCGAAGTGCGAGACCGCGTCGGCGGTGCGCCCGGCGCCGTACACCCGGAGGAACTCTGCCAGCTCCGGGTGCGTCGGGGCGAGTGAGTCCGCCGCATCGATGATGTCCCCCGCAGCTGCAACGGAGCGCAGCAGTGACTGGATCTCGCGCACCACACGACGGACCGTCGGCGCCCCCGAGCCGCTGGTCGACGAGTTGGTGCTGGTGAGGACCGAGCCGCCCTGCGACTTCTTGATCTCGTCCATCCGCGCGGTCGCCTCCACGGCACTCACACTGCCGTCGGCCACCTGACCTGCCAACTCCTGGAGCGCCTGGACGCGTTGGACGACTGCGGGGTTTCCGATCTTCGCCCGCTGGCCGCTCATCAGCTGGGACAGCATCGGAGCCGAGAGCCCCAGGACGCCGGCGAGTCGCGCCTGGTTGAGCCCCAGGTCATCGATCAGACGACGAAAGAGAGCCCCGAGGGGCTCCCCGTACCAGCTGCGCTGCAGTTCCCTGGCTCTTGCGGTTGTTTCCTGCTGCGCTGCGTCCATTGCGTCTCCCCATCGCTTCCCCAAGCGGCTTCGCTGCTGCGAACCTTGTGGTGCATCTTACGGAGCGTGGTCGGTGACGGGGAGTCCCGGCCGGAACCCCGATATTTTTGCAGGATCACGGGGGTGACCCGGTACTCTTGTGCACGGCGGTTGCCGGGACACGGTTGTCCACGGTCCTTCCGTCGTTCCGGGGCCTTAGCTCAGTTGGTAGAGCGCTGTCTTTGCATGGCAGATGTCAGGGGTTCGACTCCCCTAGGCTCCACAGCAGGAAGAGGTCCCCCGAC
>NZ_JBSGZJ010000025.1:0-35146 GCF_053610925.1 Streptomyces sp. NPDC054847
GTCGGTGTTCCCCACCAGTTGCACGCGGAGGCGTCCCGGTCCGGTGGCCTCCGGGCAGGAAGACCGGCCCCGGAACTCGATGGTTCCGGGGCCCTTCTCCGTGCGGTGCTCGTGCCGTGCTACTCGCCGGACTTGGCGACCGGCTTGCGCAGCTGGATGTTCAGCTCGCGCAGACGGGCCTCGTCGAGCTCGGTGGGCGCGCCCATCAGCAGGTCCTGCGCGTTGCCGTTGAGCGGGAACGCGATCGTCTCTCGGATGTTGGGCTCGTCGGCCAGCAGCATCACGATGCGGTCGATACCGGGGGCGATGCCGCCGTGCGGCGGGGCGCCGTACTCGAAGGCGCGGAGCATGCCGGCGAACTCGTGCTCGACGGTCTCACGGGAGTAGCCCGCGATCTCGAACGCCTTGAACATGATCTCGGGCTCGTGGTTCCGGATCGCGCCGGAGGACAGCTCGACGCCGTTGCAGACGATGTCGTACTGCCAGCCGAGGATGTCCAGCGGGTCCTTGGTCTCCAGGGCCTCGAGGCCGCCCTGCGGCATCGAGAACGGGTTGTGCGAGAAGTCGATCTTGCCGGTGTCCTCGTCCCGCTCGTACATCGGGAAGTCGACGATCCAGCAGAAGCGGAAGACGTTCTCCTCGAAGTGGCCGGCGCGCTTGGCGGCCTCGACGCGGACGGCGCCCATGATCTTCGAGACCTCGTCGAAGTCGCCGGCGCCGAAGAAGACCGCGTGGCCGGCGGCGAGGCCCAGGCGCTCCGTGAGGACCTTGACGTTCTCCTCGGTGAGGAACTTGGCGATGGGGCCGCTCAGGGCTCCGTCGTTGCCGACACGCACCCAGGCGAGGCCCTTGGCGCCCTGCTCGACGGCGTAGTCGCCGAGGCCGTCGAAGAACTTGCGGGGCTGGTCGGCGGTGTCCGGCACGGCCAGGGCGCGGACGTGCTTGCCGGCGAAGGCCTTGAACTCCGAGCCCGCGAAGACGTCGGAGATGTCGACGAGCTCCAGCTTGGCGCGCAGGTCCGGCTTGTCGGAGCCGTACTTCAGCATCGCCTCGCGGAACGGGATGCGCGGGAAGGGAGAGGTGACGTGGCGGCCGCCGCCGAACTCCTCGAAGAGCTCCGTCATCAGCTTCTCGATCGGCTGGAAGACGTCCTCCTGCTCGACGAAGCTCATCTCGACGTCGAGCTGGTAGAACTCGCCGGGCGAGCGGTCGGCGCGGGCGTCCTCGTCGCGGAAGCACGGCGCGATCTGGAAGTAGCGGTCGAAGCCGGAGATCATCAGCAGCTGCTTGAACTGCTGCGGGGCCTGCGGCAGCGCGTAGAACTTGCCCGGGTTGAGGCGGGACGGCACCACGAAGTCGCGGGCGCCCTCGGGGGACGTCGCGGCGAGGATCGGGGTGGCCATCTCGTTGAAGCCGAGCGCGGTCATCTTGTGCCGGATGGCGGAGATGACGGCGGTGCGCAGCATGATGTTGCGGTGCATGCGCTCACGGCGCAGGTCGAGGAAGCGGTACTCGAGCCGGCGCTCCTCGTTCACACCGTCGTCGGTGTTGACGGTGAACGGAAGCTGCTTGGCGGCACCGAGGACCTCGACCTCGGCGGCCTCGACCTCGACCTCACCGGTGGGGAGGTCCGGGTTGACGTTCTCGGCGCCGCGGGAGACGACCTTGCCGTCGACGCGGATCACCGTCTCCTTGGTGAGCTTGTCGAGCACCTCCGCGGCCTTCGTGCCGGGCCGGGCGACGAGCTGCGTGATGCCGTAGTGGTCGCGCAGATCGATGAAGAGGATGCCACCCAGGTCTCGGCGATTGTGCAGCCAGCCGCTCAGCCGGACGTCGGCTCCGACGTCAGAGGCGCGGAGCTCGCCGCAGGTGTGGGACCTGTACCGATGCATCGTCGTTCATCCAGTCTTAGCGATTCGGGGTGGGCACAACCGTTGCAAGGTTACCGCCCGGCCTCACTGCCGCCCATTGACATAGACGCGACAGTCTCCCCGCGCGTCATAACCGTGATGATCGGAATAAAGTGAACCAATGGGCACGGAGGATGTTCTCGCCGCGATCGCGACCGGCGTGTGGCGATGGGACACCGCGTCCGGCACGGTCACCCTCGATGCCGAGGCCGCCAGGCTGATCGAACTCGCCGCCGGGGCAGGTGATGTCCCCGCGTCCGCCGTACGCGCCCGCTTCCACCCCGTCGACTGGGGCGAGATCAACGGCGTCATCTCCATGGCGGTCGCCGAGGGCACCCTCGCCGAGGCGAGGCTCCGGGTCGTGGACGGGACCGGACGGGTGCTGCGCACCGTCCGCAGCCGCACAAAGGCGCGCGCGGAGGGCGAGGGCTACCTGCTGGTCGGCACCCTCCAGGAGGTGGCGGAGCCCCACCCGGGCACGACGGCCGCCAAGACACCGGTCACCGGTGACTGGCGGCGCCACCGTGAGGCGTTCCTGCTGGACGCGGGCCGCGCCCTCGCGGAGGCCCGGTCCACGGCCGAGGTGCTGCGGGTCGCCTCCTCCCTGTCCATGCCCGGCTTCTCACCGGACGGCCTGGCGGTCTTCGGCGTGGCCGGCGACCATCTGACGATCACCGGCCACCACGGGCACAGCGCGGAGGACGAGCAACCGTTCACGGACCTGCCGCTCGACACCGACTACCCGGCCGCCGAAGTGGTTCGGACGGGGCGGGCCGTCTATCTGCCGACCCCCGGCGACTACCGCCGTCGCTACCCCGTCACCTGGCCCCTCGCCCAGCGCTTCGGCCGCCGGTCCTGGGCGTTCCTGCCCCTGATCGTCGCCGGCCGGACCATGGGCGCCTGGATGGCGGCCTTCCGCCATCCGGTCGCCTTCACACCCGACGAGCGCTCCGTCCTCACCACGGTCGCCCGGATGCTCGCCCAGGCGCTGGCACGCGCCGAGGTCGCCGAGACCGAGCGCGAGCTCTCCCTCGGGCTGCAGCGCTCGATGATGCCCCAGCTCGGCCCGGAGATCCCGGGCATGGCGGTGGCCGCACGGTACGTGCCGACCGGCGGCGGCCTTCAGGTCGGCGGCGACTGGTACGACATGATTCCGCTGCCCTCCGGGCGCACCGCCCTGGTCATCGGGGACGTCCAGGGACACGACGTACGGGCCGCCGGGCTGATGGGCCAGCTGCGGATCGCCCTGCGCGCGTACGCCTCCGAGGGCCACCGGCCCGACGCCGTCCTCTCACGCGCCTCCCGCTTCCTGCACGGCATCACCGACACCTACGCGGAGGGCGACTACTCGAGCCCCCGCTTCGCGACCTGCCTCTATCTGGAGGTCGACCCGCCCACCGGCCTGGTCGAGATCGCCCGGGCCGGGCATCCGGAGCCGGCCGTGCGGACCTCTGACGGCACGGTGCTGCTGCGCCCCACGGAGGGCGGGCTGCCGCTGGGCATCGACCCGGACTCCGACTACCCGACGACCCGGTTCGTCCTGGAGCCGGGCGAGACGCTGATGATCTGCACGGACGGCCTCGTCGAGACCGGCGGGCACGACCTCGACACCGGCTGGGCCAGACTGCGCGGCGTCCTGGAGGAGCACTCCGGCAGTTCGCTGGAGGACCTCGCCGACAACCTGGTGCAGGCCGTGCACGGGCCGTCGTCCCACTACACGACCGGTCCGCTCGCCGACCGGCGCGAGGACGACATCGCGCTGGTGCTGCTGTGCCGGGAGGGACAGCCGTCCCGCCGGGCCCCGCGCCGTACCGCGATGGCCGTCGCCCAGGCGCAGCCGGAGCGGATCGCGGCGGCCCGGCGCCATCTGCGCGAACTGCTCCACGACTGGGAGGACACGGAACAGGTCGACTCCGCGGTCCTGATGGTCTCGGAGATGGTCACGAACGTGCTCGTCCACACCGACGGCGACGCGCTCATCGTCGCCGAAGTGGCACACCGCCCCCCGAAACGGCGTCTGCGCGTGGAGGTCACCGACACCAGCGACGAGTTGCCCCACCGCCGCCGGCCCGGCGAGATGGCCTCCTCGGGACGCGGGCTGCTGCTGATGCAGATGCTGGCGGACAACTGGGGCGTGGACCCGAGGGGCGAGGGCAAGTCGATCTGGTTCGAGCTCTACGAGCCGGGCGCGCCGGCCGCACCGGGCGACGGACCGGTCCCGCCGGGCTCCTCGCCCCCGGCGCCGTAACGCGTCCGGAGTTCGCGCACGGCGCCGAACACCGCGGCGGTCACGGGCACGGAGAGCAGCATCCCGAGGATGCCCGCGAGGCTGGCGCCCGCCGTGATCGCCAGCAGTACGACCGCGGGATGCATATGGACCGTACGGCTCTGGATCATCGGCTGGAGCACATGTCCCTCCAGCACCTGTACGGCCAGAACCACCCCGAGCGCCCACAGCGCGATCACGAACCCCCGGTCGGCGAGAGCGACCAGGACGGCGACCGCGCCGGAGATGAACGCCCCGAGATAGGGGATGTAGGAGCCCACGAAGACCAGCGCCCCGAGTCCGACGGCGCCGGGCACCCGCAGGATCAACAGCCCGAGCGTGATGCACACGGCGTCGATCAGCGCGATGAACGTCGTCCCCCGCATGAAGCCCTCCACACCGCGGAAGGCGCGGCGCCCGATGGCCTCCACGAGTTCGCCGGCGTCGCCCGGCGCGACGGAGCGCAGCGCTCCGACGGCCCGGTCGGAGTCCCGCAGGAAGAAGAAGATCAGCAGCAGCGCCAGGACGGCGATCGCGATCATCTCACTGACCACGCTCAGGCCGGAGATCACACCGGAGGCCGCCGTTCCGCCGAACTTGCCGAGGAGTTCCCTGGCATTCGAGGCCAGGTCGTCGAGCGAGGTCCCGGCGGCTCCGAAGTGCCGGGAGAGGTCGGAGGCGGCCTGCCGCAGCGAGGCGACGATCTGGTCGCCGGTCTCGATCAGCGCGCTGACGACGATGTAGACCGCGCCGCCGACCACGGCCACCACGGCGACACAGGTGAGTCCCGCGGCCAGCGACTGCTGCACCTTCATCCGGACCAGCCGCCGGTACAGCGGTCCCAGCAGCGCCGTCCCGAGCAGGGCGAGGAGCACCGGCGTCACGGCCGTCTGGAACCTGACGACGAGCCAGATCCCGACGGCCGCGACCCCGGTGACGAGCAGTGCGACGACGCACCAGGCGGCGAGGCGCTTCATGGGCTCCGGCAGCAGCGGCTTCGACTCGGGCACAGCCCCACCCGACCACGGCCGCCCGCACCCGTCCCGCCCACCCGGTCCGCACGGGTGACGCCCCGTCAAACGGACGGCGGGGTCGTCGACCTCGTGCCCGCCGCCCGCAAGAGCGGCAGGGAGCGACTACATGCCGTGGACCGCGGGAACGGTTCCGAGACGGCCCCGCTGGAAGTCCTCGAAGGCCTGCCGCAGCTCGTCCTGGGTGTTCATCACGAAGGGGCCGTAGTGCGCCATCGGCTCCCTGATCGGCTGCCCGCCGAGCAGCACGATCTCCAGGTCGGGCGTGTTCGAGTCCTGCGACTCGTCCGCACGCACGGTCAGCGATCCGCCCTCGCCGAAGACGGCCGTCTGCCCCTTCCGCACGGGCCGCAGTTCCTGTCCGACCGCGCCGCGGCCCGCGAGGACGTACGCGAGGCCGTTGAAGTCCTCGCGCCACGGCAGGGTGATCTCGGCACCCGGCGCCAGAGTCGCGTGGACCATGGTGATGGGGGTGTGCGTGATGCCCGGGCCCTCGTGACCGCCGAGCTCGCCGGCGATCACCCGGAGCAGGGCGCCGCCGTCGGGGGAGGTCAGCAGGCGCACATGACCGCCACGGATGTCCTGGTAGCGCGGGTCCATCATCTTGTCGCGCGCGGGCAGGTTCACCCACAGCTGGAGGCCGTGGAACAGCCCTCCCGACACCACCAGCTCCTCCGGCGGGGCCTCGATGTGGAGCAGGCCGCTGCCGGCCGTCATCCACTGCGTGTCGCCGTTCTGGATGGTTCCGCCGCCACCGTTGCTGTCCTGGTGCACGAAGGTTCCGTCGAGCAGGTACGTGACCGTCTCGAAGCCGCGGTGCGGGTGCCAGGGCGTGCCCTTCGGCTCACCGGGCGCGTACTCCACCTCGCCCATCTGGTCCATCATGATGAACGGGTCGAGGTACTGGTAGTTGATCCCGGCGAACGCGCGTCGCACCGGGAATCCCTCCCCCTCGAAGCCGCTCGGGGCCGTGGTCACGGCGAGCACGGGCCGCGGCAGCGCCTCGGCGGGCGCGGCGACGCGCGGCAGGGTGATCGGGTTCTCGACAGTCACTGCAGGCATGGCGGGACCTCCTTGTGCGACGACTTTAGTTGAACGATGAACTTCTTGCCACCACAAACGGAGAACGCCCGGGAGGAATTCCTCCCGGGCGCGGAAACAGGACGCGAGGCCGGCAGCGGGCCGCCGGCATGGCGCGGCGACGGTTATCCGTACATCCGCCGCATGGCGAAGTCGACCATCTGCTCGACGGCCTTCGCGTCGAAGACCATCCGGTGGTCACCCTCCATGTCCAGCACGAAGCCGTAGCCCGTCGGCAGCAGGTCGATCACCTCGGCCCCCGTGATCACGAAGTACTTCGACTCCTTGCCGGCGTACCGGCGCAACTCCTTGAGCGAGGTGAACATCGGGATCACCGGCTGCTGCGTGTTGTGCAGGGCCAAGAACCCCGGGTTGTCGCCGCGCGGGCAGTAGACCTTCGACGTCGCGAAGATCTGCTGGAAGTCCTCGGCCGCCATCGACCCCGTCGTGAAGGCCCGCACCGCGTCGGCCAGTGACGGCGGCGACGGCTCGGGGTACAGCGGCTGCTCCCCGTAGGAGGGCTGCTGAGGCACGTACTGCTGCTGTTGAGCGCCCGGGGTCTGGTCGTAGCCGTACATGCCCGCAAGAGTAACGAGTCACAGTTGCCCCGATAGGGGTTGCATCTTATTACCGACGGGTAGCATCATCGTAGCTACTTGCTGGTACGTGGATGCGAAATCCAGACTTCCGATCTTTACGGAGCCGTCGCCATGGGGCACTACAAGTCGAATCTCCGCGACATCGAGTTCAACCTCTTCGAGGTCCTCGGGCGCGACAAGCTGTACGGCACCGGCCCGTTCGCGGAGATGGACGTCGACACCGCCAAGTCGATCCTCGAAGAGATCGCCCGCCTCGCGGAGAACGAGCTCGCCGAGTCCTTCGCGGACGCCGACCGCAACCCGCCGGTGTTCGACCCCGCGACCAACACCGCCCCGGTCCCCGAGAGCTTCAAGAAGAGCTACAAGGCCTTCATGGACTCCGAGTACTGGCGTCTGGGCCTGCCCGAGGAGATCGGCGGCACCACCTCGCCCCGCTCCCTGATCTGGTCCTACGCGGAGCTGCTGCTCGGCTCGAACCCGGCCGTCTGGATGTACTCCTCCGGCCCCGCCTTCGCCGGCGTCCTCTTCGACGAGGGCAACGAGGCACAGAAGAAGATCGCCGAGATAGCCGTCGAGAAGCGCTGGGGCTCCACCATGGTCCTCACCGAGCCGGACGCCGGCTCGGACGTCGGCGCCGGCCGCACCAAGGCGATCCAGCAGGAGGACGGCTCCTGGCACATCGAGGGCGTGAAGCGCTTCATCACCTCCGGTGAGCACGACATGGAGGAGAACATCCTCCACTACGTCCTCGCCCGCCCCGAGGGTGCCGGTCCGGGCACCAAGGGCCTCTCCCTCTTCCTCGTGCCCAAGTACCACTTCGACTGGGAGACCGGCGAGCTGGGCGAGCGCAACGGCGTCTACGCGACGAACGTCGAGCACAAGATGGGCCTCAAGGCCTCCAACACCTGCGAGATGACGTTCGGCGACCAGCACCCCGCCAAGGGCTGGCTGATCGGCGACAAGCACGACGGCATCCGCCAGATGTTCATGATCATCGAGTTCGCCCGGATGATGGTCGGCACGAAGGCCATCGCCACCCTGTCCACCGGCTACCTCAACGCGCTCGAGTACGCCAAGGAGCGCGTCCAGGGTCCGGACCTCAAGAACTTCGCGGACAAGACCGCCCCCAAGGTCACCATCACGCACCACCCCGACGTGCGCCGCTCCCTGATGACGCAGAAGGCGTACGCCGAGGGCATGCGCGCCCTCGTGCTGTACACCGCCTCCATCCAGGACGAGATCGCCGTCAAGGAGACCGCGGGCGAGGACACCAAGGCGCTGGTCGCGCTCAACGACCTGCTCCTGCCCATCGTCAAGGGCTACGGCTCGGAGAAGTCCTACGAGCAGCTGGCCCAGTCGCTGCAGACCTTCGGCGGCTCCGGCTACCTCCAGGAGTACCCGGTCGAGCAGTACATCCGCGACGCCAAGATCGACACCCTCTACGAGGGCACCACCGCCATCCAGGGCCAGGACTACTTCTTCCGGAAGATCGTCCGCGACCAGGGCCAGGCGCTGAACGCCCTCTCCGAGGAGATCAAGAAGTTCCTCGCGGTCGGCACCGGCGGCGAGGAGCTGGCCGCCGCCCGCGACGCGCTGGCCAAGGCCGCCGTGGACCTCGAGGCGATCGTCGGCACCATGACGAACGACCTCATCGCCACCGGCGAGGACGTCAAGAACATCTACAAGGTGGGCCTCAACACCACCCGCCTGCTGATGGCCTCCGGCGACGTGGTCGTCGCCTACCTGCTGCTGCGCGGCGCGGCCGTCGCCGCCGAGAAGCTCGAGACCGCCTCCGCCAAGGACGTGCCGTTCTACCAGGGCAAGATCGCGGCGGCGAAGTTCTTCGCGGCCAACGTCCTCCCGGGCGTCTCCGTCGAGCGCGCGCTCGCCGAGACCGTCGACGGTTCGCTGATGGACCTCGACGAGGCCGCCTTCTAGGCTCCCGTCAGACCGTCACAGGGCCGCCGTCCGACTCCTCGGACGGCGGCCCTGCCGCGTCCCCTCGGTACCCTGGCCCGTGCCCCGCCGGACCGTCACGGCAACCGTTTCCAGCCGTCGCCGGCACCCTGTGGACCAGGTGTCACAGATGGACGAACGGGCAACTTACCCCCTCGTTAAGGTGAACCCATGAGCAGCGAACCTGCCCGCTTCGATCGCGGCCACACCGACGACCTCATGTCCTTCCTCACGGCAGCACCCACGCCGTACCACGCGGTCGCCGCGGCTGCCGAACGGCTCGAGAAGGCCGGCTTCCGGCAGGTCCTCGAGACGGACGCCTGGGAGGGGACCACCGGCGGCAAGTACGTACTGCGCGGCGGGGCCCTCATCGCCTGGTACGTGCCGGAAGGCGCCTCGGCCCACACCCCGTTCCGCATCGTCGGCGCACACACCGACTCGCCGAACCTGCGGGTCAAGCCCCTGCCCGACACCGGCGCGTACGGCTGGCGGCAGGTCGCCGTCGAGATCTACGGCGGCACCCTCCTCAACACCTGGCTCGACCGCGACCTCGGGCTGGCCGGCCGGCTCACGCTGCGCGACGGGTCCCACCGGCTGGTCAACATCGACCGGCCACTGCTGCGTGTACCGCAGCTCGCGGTCCACCTCGACCGCTCCGTCAACACCGACGGCCTCAAGCTCGACCGGCAGCGCCACATGCAGCCGATCTGGGGGCTCGGCGACGTCGAGGAAGGCGATCTGATCCGCTTCCTCGAGGCGGAGTCCGGCATCCCCCAGGGCGAGGTCACCGGATGGGACCTGATGGCCCACTCCGTCGAACCGCCCGCCTATCTGGGACGCGACCGCGAACTGGTCGCCGGCCCCCGGATGGACAACCTCGTCTCCGTGCACGCCGGAACGGCCGCCCTGGCCGCGGTCGCGACCTCCGCCGAGCTGCCCTTCATCCCCGTCCTCGCCGCCTTCGACCACGAGGAGAACGGCTCCCAGTCGGACACCGGAGCCGACGGCCCGCTGCTCGGGTCGGTCCTGGAACGCTCGGTGTTCGCCCGCGGCGGCAGCTTCGAGGACCGGGCGCGCGCCTTCGCGGGAACGGTCTGCCTGTCGTCCGACACCGGCCACGCCGTCCACCCCAACTACGGCGAGCGGCACGACCCGACGCACCACCCGCGCGCCAACGGCGGCCCCATCCTCAAGGTCAACGTCAACCAGCGGTACGCCACCGACGGCCAGGGCAGGGCCCACTTCGCCGCGGCCTGCGAGAAGGCCGGCGTGCCGTGGCAGACGTTCGTCTCGAACAACGCGATGCCGTGCGGCACCACCATCGGCCCCATCACGGCGGCCCGGCACGGTATCCACACCGTCGACATCGGCGTCGCCATCCTGTCGATGCACAGCGCCCGTGAACTGTGCGGCGCGGACGACCCGTACCTGCTCGCGAACGCGCTCGCCGCGTTCCTCGAGGGCTGAGCACGGCAGCCGGCCGCGGCCCCACCCGGGGTCGTGGCCTGCCGCGGCGGTGACGGAAGCCCTCGCCAAGGGCCTGTTCCTGCGGCGCCCGGTCCCACCGGAGCGGCGTAGAAGATGTTGCCGCCACCTCCGGGGCGGTCGACGCTGAGTGCGGCAAGGGGGGCCCACTCGGCACGACACGATCGGAGCTACCGCCATGAGGATGATGCTGCGGGCCGTCATGGACACGAAGCAGACCAACGAGCTGACCGACCCGGCACGGATCCAGGAGATCTGGGGCCGCATCCTCGGCAGGCTCGAGCCGGAGGCCGCCTACTTCGGCCCGCACCAGGGCTGCCGCTCCTGCATCATCGTGTTCGACATGAAGGACAGCGCCCAGCTGCCCCTCCTCCTCGAGCCGCTCTTCCATGAGCTCGGGGCGAAAATCGAGGTCCAGCCGTGCATGAACAAGGACGACCTGATGCGGGGCCTCGAAGAGGCGGCCAAGGCGCGCTGACCGCCCCCGCGTCCCCTTCACCGCCGGCCTGTTCCTGCTGAGTCCGTCCGGCTGAGCCTGTTCCTGCCGGGCCGGTCGCTCGGCCCGGTCGCGGCCCGTCCGGTCCTACTCGGCCCGGTCCATCCCCGCCAGCACGAGCGGCAGCCGGGTCGCGCCCTCGGCCGTGACCCGCACCGGAACGCCCCAGTCCTGCTGGTGGACGTGGCAGGCCGGATACTCGTTCGCCGGGTCGTCGTCGCACGACGCCGCCATCGCGGAGACATGCAGCACGCCCTCCCCGACGGCCGGATCGATGTCCAGCTCACGGCTCAGGTCCGTCCCCGCGCCCTCGCCCGCGCGCAGCAGCCCCGGCGGGGTCGAGGAGACCAGCAGCCGCGCCGAAGGCCCGTACCGGGTGTCCAGCTTCTGGCCGGCCGGGGCCTCGAAGACCACGTCCAGCCGGAGCGTGCCCGGCGCGACGTCGGTCGCCGCACGCTGCGTGCGGTGCGCGACCGATTCCACCCGTACCGCCTCGTCGGGCAGCCGCAGCCGGGTCAGCCGGTGCCTGGCCGACTCCACGACCACGATGTCCTCGCCGGCCAGCACGGCCCCGCTGGGCTCGCGCAGATCCGTCGCGAGCGTGGTCACCTCGCCGGTCGCGGGATCGAAGCGGCGCAGCGCGTGGTTGTAGGTGTCGCTCACGGCGACGGATCCGTCGGGCAGCGCGGTGACTCCCAGCGGGTGCTGGAGCAGCGCCTGTCCGGCGTCGCCGTCACGGTGCCCGAAGTCGAAGAGTCCGGTGCCGACGGCGGTGTGGACGTGAAGGTCCCGGTCGATCCAGCGGACCGCGGACGTCTCCGAGTCGGCGATCCACAGCCTGTCCTCGGTGGCCGCGAGCCCGGAGGGCTGGGCGAACCAGGCCTCCGCGGCGGGCCCGTCGACCAGGCCCTCGTTGGTGGTGCCCGCAGCGACCTGGACCGTGCCCTGCTCGGGGTCGTACGTCCACAGCTGGTGCACCCCGGCCATGGCGATCCACAGCCGGCCCTCCCACCAGGCCACGTCCCAGGGGGAGGAGAGGGCCACCTCGAGCGCCGGCCCGGAGGTCGGTGAGCCCTGCCACCACTGCTTCCCGGTCCCGGCGAGCAGCTCGATCGCGCCGGTCGCCGGGTCGTAGGCGCGGATGGCGTGGTTGACGGTGTCGGCGACGGCGACCCGCCCGTCCGGCAGCAGGGCGAGCCCCTGCGGCTCGTTGAACTCGCCGTCGCCGATGCGGCGCACGACGGTCTCGCCGTCCGCTTCCATCTCGACCAGCTGGTGCCGGGTGGAGTCGGAGACGAGGAGGTTCCCGCTGGGCAGCAGCAGGGCCTTGCCGGGGAAGCGCAGGTCGGTGGCGACGGGTTCCGGAGCGACGTAGGGGCCGTCGCCGCGGCGCAGCGTGCCCTTCGCCGCGTGCTCCGCCTCGAGCTCCTCGACCAGCTTCTCGATGGCGTGCGCGTGCCCCTCGCCGGCGTGCTGCGCGACGACGTACCCCTCGGGGTCGATGACGACGAGCGTCGGCCACGCGCGCACCGCGTACTGCTTCCAGGTGGCGAGCTCGGGGTCGTCGAGGACGGGGTGGTGCACCTGGTAGCGCTCGACGGCGTCCACGACGGCCTGGTGCTCCGCCTCGTGCACGAACTTCGGCGAGTGCACCCCGATGATCACGACGGTGTCGCGGTGCTTCTCCTCGAGCTCGCGCAGCTCGTCGAGGACGTGCAGGCAGTTGATGCAGCAGAACGTCCAGAAATCAACAACAACGCACTTACCCCGCAGGTCCGCCAGCCTCAGGCTCTTGCCACCCGTGTTGAGCCAACCACCCTTGCCGATCAGCTCAGGGGCACGGACACGGGCACGACGCGGGGCGGGAGAGGCAGCGTTCATGCGACAAGGGTGCCATCCCTGGACGAGAGGGCGGCCACCAGTACGAAGGCCCGGCCCGGCTGTATTGATCGCAGTCGCCGGGCCGGGCCGCTTGGGGGCGCTGCGCGCGCTTGCTGCACTTCGGGGCAAGCTCCGGACCGGGCCGACGCCGCAATGGGCAGCGCATCGGAACTTCCACGTGCACTTCGTCACGCCTGACCGCTGTCGGCAACGGGGCGCTTGCCGTGGTCCTCAGGTGGCGGTATCGGTGCCCGCCACCCTCGCCCAATGGATCTGGATGCGCTGCTCCGGGACGATCCGCCGTCCGCGTATTCCCTTGCTCACTTCAACTCGGTCTATGGCCAGCGACAGCCGGTCGCGCCGGTCTTCGTTCGTTGCATCGGCCCACGCCTCGCGCAAGGTGGGACCATCGAGCATCGGCGACACGTCCACGGACGGCACGGGCAGCTTGCGGAGATCGGTGCGAAGCCCCTGGATGCGCCCCCTCAGACGCTCTGAAAGGCGGTTGTAGCGCTCCACGGCTGCGGCGCCGCTGAACTCGCCACGCACGTAACGGGCGTCCTCCAGGTCAGCCAGCCGAGCTTCCTCGTCCTGGACCTCCGCAGTAAGCGCATCACGCCTCGCGAAGTTCTCCGGGTCCACACGGTGCACCCAGCGATCCGCGATCGCGAGAGTCAGCGGATCGTCCGGTCCGAGTGCCGGGAGCTTGGTGAGGAACTGTTCGCTTACGTAGTTGTCCACGGCCTCAGCCAGCGCCGACGCTCCGATGCACTGGTTGCCCGCACGGCGTGCCATGCACTGATAGCTGCCGCCCACGCGGTGCATCCGGCGACCGCAGCCAGGAACAGCGCAGTAGACGAGTCCTGTGAGCAGCGCCGTCCCCTCAGGCTTCGGACGCCGCTTTCCCGCTTGCACGAAGGTCCTGGATTCCATTGCGCGGAGGATCAGTTCGCGCTCTCCGACCGTGATGATCCCCTCACCGATCCCGACCGTGTGCGAGCGTCTCTGGATCGCGGTACGGAAAGACCCTGCCCGTGTACTTCCGCTCGCCGTCGTCCGTCTCGACGATCTCGGTCTCCGGCATCAGGCCGGCGAAAGACGGGGACCGCAGGATCTGCATGATGCTGGCCGCGTTCCACTGGCCACCCCTCGGCGACAGGATTTCGTACTCGTTGAGGAGTCGGGCGATCTTGACCAACGCCGTTCCGGTGAGTGCTTCATCCGCGATCAGACGGGCGTAGACGGCGTGCTCCGGGTCGTGGACGAGGTTCTTGGTCTTCGGATCGACGAGCAGCCCGTACGGAGGCTGTCCGCCGATCCACTGCCCCTTGCTGCGGAGGTAGCGCTTCGCGTGCCCGACACGTGTGCCGAGAGTCTTCGACTCGGACCGGGCGAGCTCAGCGAGCATGGCGACGACCGTACGCGCCGACTCGTTCGAGGTGTCGAGACCGTCCACGACTGAGACGAGACGACCGCCGGCCTTCTCGATGTCATCCAGCACCTTGCCGACCTGGCCGATGCCCTTGCGGGAAAGACGGTCCAACTTCCAGACGATCAGCGTGCCGACCACGCCTGCCGTGACTGCCGCCAAGGCTGCGTCGAAGCCCTTGCGCTCAACGGTCTTGTAGCCGGAGCGCCCTCTGTCTATGTGGACCTTTCGAACGGTCAGTCCGCTGTGTTCGGCCCAGGCACGGCAATCGGCTTCCTGCCGTTCGATTGCGGTCTTGCCGTCCCGATCGAGGGACAGCCGGAGGTACAGATCACAGAACGTGTCTTGGTGCACACACACAGTGTGACAAAGAGTTCGGTGCCCTGTTGTCCAGCTCTTAGAAGCAAGGACGGTAATGCGTCCTCGCAGGTCGGCGCGGGTGAGGCCTTTCCCGCCCGTATTGAGCCAGCCGCCCTGCCGGCCGGGTGGACCGTGACCGGTCACGGCCCGCCCACGGCACCCGAACGCGTGCACGTGCAGCCGTACCCCCGTCCCGCAGCCCTCGCGGGGGTACTCATTCCGCCATGAAATATCTGGTGCGGGACAGGATCTTCGCGATCGGCGACGACTACTGGATCGATGACGAGCACGGGCGGCACGCCTTCCTGGTCGACGGGAAGGCCATGCGGCTGCGGGACACCCTGGAGATCAAGGACCCGGACGGGCGGGTGCTGATCACTCTGCGCCGGCGGGTGTTCAGCGTCCGGGACGCGATGACGATCGAACGGGACGGCGGGACGCTGGCCACCGTGCGCAGGAAGCGGATGTCACTGCTGCGCAACCACTACCGGGTGACGCTGGCCGAAGGCACCGAACTGGACGTCAGCGGGCGGATCCTCGACCGGGAGTTCGCGGTCGAGTACGAGGGGGAGCTCCTTGCCCACGTCTCGCGGCGGTGGCTGACGCTGCGTGACACGTACGGGGTGGACGTCGTACGGGAGGACGCCGACGCGGCCCTGCTGATCGCGGTGGCGGTGTGTGTGATCCGGATGGCGGAGAAGGAGCGGGAGGACCGCTGAGGAGGGCCCGCCCCGGAGCGGGCCCTGACTCGACGCGTGCGGTCAGAGCTTGGGAGCGGACGGGGCCGGCAGGCCCAGGCGGCGGTCCTTGAGGGCGGGGAAGTCGTCCCGGGTCGTCGTGACCTTCGCGGGATCGATGTCCACGGTGACGACCTCTTCGCCGGGACCCGCCTCCGCGAGCACCTCGCCCCAGGGGTCGACGACGATGCTGTGGCCGGCCTGCTCGACGCCGGCGTGGGTGCCGGCCGTGCCGCAGGCGAGGACGTAGGCCTGGTTCTCCACCGCACGTGCGCGGGCGAGCAGGGTCCAGTGCTCGCGGCGGCGGGCGGGCCAGCCGGCGGGGATCACCAGCGCCTGGGCGCCGGCGTCGACGAGGCAGCGGAACAGTTCGGGGAAGCGGAGGTCGTAACAGGTGGCGAGACCGATGGTGAGGGCGCCCGGGAGCGGGACGGTCACCAGCTCCTCGCCCGCGCCCATCATCACGGCCTCGCCCTTGTCGAACCCGAAACGGTGGATCTTGCGGTAGACGGCGGCGAGTTCACCGGTGGGGGAGATGACGAGCGCGGTGTTGTAGAGGGTGCCGTCGACGGCCTTCTCCACGACGGAACCGGCGTGCAGCCAGACCTCCGCGTCCTTCGCGGCCTCGGCCATGGCTTCGAAGGTCGGTCCGGTGGGCGGCTCCGCCTCCTGCTCGAACTGCTGGTAGGCGAAGGCGCCCACGGGCCACAGCTCCGGGAGGATCACCAGTTCGGAGCCCGCCTGTTCCCGCACCAGGGAGGCCGCACGCCGCCTTCGGGAATCGACCGTTTCGTCCGGATCTACTGCGATCTGAAGGAGAGAGGCGCGCACACTACCACCGTCCTGGCATTCGAGCCGTCAACACGGGCCTACGATCGTCACACGAAAGCACTGCCGGGGTGCCTTCGGGCAGCGTACTGTGCTCATCCGGGGGCCACCCCCGGACCCCCACAGCGCTGCCAGTCCAATTTGTCCGCGTACGACCGCCGAGGGGTCCCGTGACCGTCCATCCCAGCCTCCAGAACTACGCAGATGCCTGGACCCACTCCATCGAAGCGATAGCCGAGCTGGTCGGGCCGCTCGTCGAGGGTGAGTGGAACCGCGCCACTCCGTGCCCGGGCTGGTCGGTGCGCGACATCGTCTCGCATGTCATCGGCATGGAGTGCGAGATGCTCGGCGACCCGCGCCCCATCCACTCCCTGCCGCGCGATCTCTACCATGTGCGGAGCGAGTTCGCCCGCTATATGGAGATGCAGGTCGATGTGCGCCGCCACCACACGGCGCCGGAGATGACCGCGGAACTCGAGTACACGATGATTCGGCGGGCTCGTCAGCTGCGCAACGAGAACCGCAGCCCCGACACCCTGATCCGGGCACCGCTGGGGGCCGAGCAGACGGTCGAACTCGCCTACCGGATGCGGGCGTTCGACACCTGGGTGCACGAGCAGGACCTGCGGACCGCGTTGAACAAGCCGGGCAACCTCGACTCCCCCGGCGCGTATGTCGCCCGGGACGTGCTCCTCCAGGGGCTGCCCAAGGTGGTCGCCAAGGAGGCGGGCGCGCCCGCGAATTCGGCCGTCGTCTTCGATGTCCACGGCCCGCTGGAGTTCCTGCGCACGGTGCGCGTCGACTCCGACGGTCGCGGCTCGATCGACGGCTCGCCCTCCCTCGGCCCGCTGGTGACCCTCGCCATGGACTGGGAGACCTACTACCGGCTGGCCTGCGGCCGCGTCCGGGCCGCCGCGGTGCCGGACCGGATCAAGGTGGACGGGGACACGGAGTTGGCGGCGGCGATCCTGCGCGAGTTCGCGGTCACGCCGTAGACGTGCCTGCGGGGCCCTGGGAGGGGCCCCGGGGCCCGTGGGCGCCGCCCCGGGCACCGGGAGGCGCCGTCGCGGGCACCGGGAGGCACCGTCGCAGCCCGGGGGTCTCAGGCCGGGACGTGGACCGCCTCCACCCGGCTCGCCACCAGCCGTTCCCGTTCGCGTCGTGCCGCGCGGGCGCGCAGCCGCAGGATCTGGGTGATCCCGAGCGTCTCCAGTACGAAGACCGACGAGAAGGCGATGCGGTAGTCGTCGCCGGTTGCGTCCAGCAGGACGCCCACCGCCAGCAACGTTGTCATCGAGGCGACGAACCCGCCCATGTTGACGATCCCGGACGCGGTGCCCTGCCGTTCCGGCGGGTTGGCGGGACGCGCGAAGTCGAAGCCGATCATCGAGGCGGGACCGCAGGCGCCGAGCACCGCGCACAGTGTGATGAGCAGCCACATGGGCGCGTGGTCGCCCGGGTAGGCGATGGTGGCCGCCCATAGGGCTGCGGTGGCGCCGACAGTGCCGAGTGCCAGTGGCACCCGTGCTCCATGGTGGCGGGCGATGACCTGCCCGTACACCAGGCCCACCAGCATGTTGGAGAGCACCACGAGCGTCAGCAGGCTGCCCGCGGTCTCGCGGGACAGGCCTTGCGCCTCCACCAGGAACGGCATTCCCCACAGGAGCAGGAACACCATGGCGGGGAACTGGGTCGTGAAGTGGACCCACATGCCGAGCCGGGTTCCTGGCTCACGCCAGGACGTGGCTATCTGCTTCCGCACGAAGGCGGGTCCCGCGTGCCGGGCTGGCGGGGGTTCGTGGCCTTCCGGGTGGTCGGAGAGGAAGAGCGAGAGCAGGATCAGGACGACCACCCCGCACGCGGCACTGCCGACGAAGGTGGCGGTCCAGCCCACACCGTGCAGCATGCGGGCGATGACGAGCGTCGAGACGAGGTTGCCGGCCATTCCGAAGAGGGCGGCGACCTGCCCGATGAGCGGTCCGCGACGGGCGGGGAACCAGCGCGATCCGAGACGCAGCACGCTGATGAAGGTCATCGCGTCGCCGCAGCCGAGCAGGGCGCGGGACGCGAGCGCCGTCTCGTACGAGGGCGAGAGCGCGAAGCCCAGCTGGCCGACGGTGAACAGCACCACGCCGATGGTGAGCACCTTTTTGGTGCCCAGCCGGTCGACCATCAGGCCCACCGGTATCTGCATGCCCGCGTAGACGAGGAGCTGGAGGATCGAGAAGGTGGACAGGGCGGAGGCGCCCACGTCGAAGCGGTCGGCGGCGTCGAGGCCGGCGACGCCCAGGCTGGTACGGAAGATGACGGCGACGAAGTAGACGGCGACGCCGATGCCCCAGACCGCGGCGGCGCGGCGGCCGCCGGGCGGATCACCGGGCAGGGAGACGACGGGGGCGGAGCCGCTCACCGTGTCTCACCCCGGACCAGGTCCTCGACCCGGCCGAGGTGCCCGCGCACGCAGGCGGCAGCACCCTCGGCGTCTCCCGCCTTGATCCTGTCGAGGATCTCGGCGTGCTCGTCGTGGTTGCGGGTGATGCGGTCCGGCAGCGCCTGCATCATCGCGACGCCCATGCGCAGCTGACGGTCGCGGAGCTGGTCGTACAGCCTGGAGAGGATGTCGTTGCCGGCGTGCTTGACGATCTCGGCGTGGAAGCACCGGTCGCTGACGGCGAAGGCGGCGAGGTCTCCGGCGTCGGCGTGGCGGCGCTGTTCGGCCAGCAGTTCCTCCAGGCGAGCGATGAGCACGGCGGGAGCGGGCACGGCCCGGCGCACCGCGAACTCCTCGACCAGCAGGCGGGTCTCGACCACATCCCTGATCTCCTGGGCGGAGACGGCGAGGACGAGCGCGCCCTTCTTCGGATAGAGCTTGATGAGCCCTTCGACCTCGAGCTTGAGCAGGGCTTCGCGTACCGGTGTGCGGGAGACCCCTACGGCCTCGGCGAGTTCGCCTTCGGTGAGCAGGGTGCCGCCCTCGTAGCGCCGGTCCAGGACGGCCTGCTTGACGTGGGTGTAGACGCGGTCGGCGGCAGGGGGTCGTTTCACGGGCGCGGCAGGCATGCGCACAGCATAGATACAACAGAGGTGCATCAGGCAGACGCGTCCGCATGACGGAAGCCCATTTCCGGCAAACCGGCATGAAGCGCATCACTTTCAATGCGAAACACCCGGCCGGGACTGTCCGGCCGGGCGTTTCACGTGAAACAGGACTTCAGGGTCATCAGGCCCAGGTGATCAGCCTCTTCGGCTGCTCCAGGATCGCCGCGACATCGGCGAGAACCTTGGAGCCGAGCTCGCCGTCGACCAGGCGGTGGTCGAAGGAGAGCGCCAGGGTGGTGACCTGACGGGGCTTCACCTTGCCCTTGTGGACCCACGGCTGAAGCTTGATCGCGCCCACAGCGAGGATCGCGGACTCACCGGGGTTGAGGATCGGCGTTCCGGTGTCGACACCGAAGACACCGACATTGGTGATGGTCACCGTGCCACCCTGCATCGCCGCCGGGGTGGTCTTCCCCTCGCGGGCCGTGGCCACCAGTTCGCCCAGCGCCGCCGCCAGCTGCGGCAGGGTCTTGTCGTGCGCGTCCTTGATGTTCGGCACGATCAGGCCCCGCGGAGTGGCCGCGGCGATGCCCAGGTTGACGTAGTGCTTCTGCACGATCTCCTGGTTCGCCTCGTCCCACGAGGCGTTGACCTCCGGGTTCCGCTTGATGGCGACCAAGAGGGCCTTGGCGATCAGCAGCAGCGGGTTGACCCGCAGACCGGCCATGTCCTTGTCGGTCTTGAGCTCCTCGACCAGCTTCATGGTGCGCGTCACATCGATCGTGACGAACTCCGTGACATGCGGTGCGGTGAAGGCGCTTCCGACCATCGCGGAGGCGGTCGCCTTGCGCACGCCCTTGATCGGCACCCGGGTCTCCCGCGCGCCCGCGACGACGGCGGGGGCGGCGAGCGGCTCCTGCGCGGTGACCGGCTCTGCGGCCGGAGCCGTGACCGGTGCCGCGGCGACGGCCGGCGCGGCGGCCGCGTGGACGTCCTCACGGGTGATGACGCCGTCGGGGCCGGTCGGGGTGACCGTCGCCAGGTCGATGCCCAGGTCCTTGGCGAGCTTGCGCACCGGGGGCTTGGCGAGCGGACGCGGCGCCGTCGGCGCGCCGTGGCCGTTCATCTCCGCCTGGACGGCCGCTGCCGCCCGGCTCTGCTCGGGCGCACCCGCCTGCTTGCGCGGCCTGCGCTTGGTCGAGGACTCGGCGACGCCGTAGCCGACGAGGACCGGCTGACGGCCCTGCGGCTTGGCCTCCTCCGCCTCCGCGGCGGCCTCGGCGACGGGCGACGCCTCGGTCTGGGCGGGCGGCACTGCGGCGGCCTCGGCCGGAGCCGCCTCACCGCTCCCCGGCGCCACATCGACCGTGATGATCGAGGTGCCGACGTCGACGGTGGTGCCCTCGGCGAAGCGCAGCTCGTGCACCACGCCGTCGTACGGGATCGGCAGCTCGACGGCCGCCTTCGCCGTCTCGACCTCGCACACGACCTGGCCGTCGGTGACGGTGTCGCCCGGCTGGACGTACCACTTGAGGATCTCGGCCTCGGTGAGTCCCTCGCCCACGTCGGGCATCTTGAACTCGCGGAAGCGAAGGGAAGTGTCTTGAGTCATGGTCACGGCACTCCTCAGTACGCGAGCGAGCGGTCGACGGCGTCCAGCACACGGTCCAGACCCGGAAGGTACTCCTCCTCGAGCCGCGCCGGCGGATACGGGGCGTGGAAGCCGCCGACCCTCAGCACGGGGGCCTCGAGGTGGTAGAAGCACCGCTCGGTGATGCGGGCCGCGATCTCGGCGCCTGAGCCGTAGAAGACGGGCGCCTCGTGGACCACGACCAGCCGGCCGGTCTTCTCGACGGACGTCTGGATGGTGTCGAAGTCGATCGGGGACATCGATCGGAGGTCGATGACCTCCACCGACTTGCCCTCCTCGGCGGCGGCCGCGGCCGCCTCGAGGCAGACCTTCACCATCGGGCCGTAAGCGGCCAGCGTGATGTCGGACCCGGGCTGTGCGACACGCGCCGCGTGCAGCCGGCCGGGGATGGCCTCGGTGTCCACCTCGCTCTTGTCCCAGTAACGGCGCTTCGGCTCGAAGAAGATCACCGGGTCGTCGCTCTGGATCGCCTGCTGAAGCATCCAGTAGGCGTCGGAGGAGTTCGACGGGGAGACGACCTTGAGACCGGCCACGTGCGCGAAGAGCGCCTCGGGGGACTCGGAGTGGTGCTCGACCGCTCCGATGCCACCGCCGTAAGGGATGCGGATGACGACCGGCAGCTTGATCTTGCCGAGCGCGCGGGCGTGCATCTTCGCGAGCTGCGTGACGATCTGGTCGTACGCCGGGAAGACGAAGCCGTCGAACTGGATCTCCACCACGGGGCGGTAGCCGCGCAGGGCCAGACCGATGGCGGTGCCGACGATGCCCGACTCGGCGAGCGGGGTGTCGATGACCCGGTCCTCGCCGAAGTCCTTCTGGAGGCCGTCGGTGATACGGAAGACGCCGCCGAGCTTGCCGACGTCCTCACCCATGATCAGGACCTTGGGGTCGGTCTCGAGGGCCTTGCGGAGCGACTCGTTGAGCGCCTTCGCGAGAGGAAGCTTCTGTACAGCCATGACTAGTTGCCCTCCTCGGCGAACGACGCCTGGTAAGCGGCGAACTGGGCGCGCTCCTCGTCGACGAGCGAGTGCCCGTCCGCGTACACGTGGTCGAACATCGCCATGTCCTCGGGGTCGGGCATGGCCCGGACCGCCTCACGGACCCGCTTGGCGAGCACGTCACTCTCCTCGTCGAGGGAGGTGAAGAACGCCTCGTCGGCGTGGCCCTCGGCCTCGAGGTACGTCCGCAGGCGCAGGATCGGGTCCTTGGCCTCCCAGGCCGCACGCTCGTCGTCGTGGCGGTACTTGGTGGGGTCGTCCGAGGTGGTGTGCGCACCCATGCGGTACGTGAAGGCCTCGACGAGCGTCGGGCCCTCGCCGCGGCGGGCCCGCTCCAGGGCGGAGCGGGTCACGGCCAGGCAGGCGAGGACGTCGTTGCCGTCGACGCGGACGCCGGGGAAGCCGAAGCCCTGCGCGCGCTGGTACAGCGGCACCCGGGTCTGGCGCTCGGTGGGCTCGGAGATCGCCCACTGGTTGTTCTGGCAGAAGAACACGACCGGGGCGTTGTAGACCGCGGAGAACGTGAACGACTCGGCCACGTCGCCCTGGCTGGAAGCACCGTCGCCGAAGTACGCGATCACGGCCGAGTCCGCGCCGTCCTTGGCGACGCCCATGGCGTAGCCGGTGGCGTGCAGCGTCTGCGAGCCGATGACGATCGTGTAGAGGTGGAAATTGTTGGTGGTCGGGTCCCAGCCACCGTGATTCACCCCGCGGAACATGCCCAGCAGGTTGGTCGGGTCGACACCGCGGCACCAGGCGACGCCGTGCTCACGGTAGGTCGGGAAGACGTAGTCGTCGTCGCGCAGGGCGCGTCCCGAGCCGATCTGTGCGGCTTCCTGACCCAGCAGCGAGGCCCACAGGCCCAGCTCGCCCTGGCGCTGCAGGGCGGTGGCCTCGGCGTCGAAGCGGCGGGTCAGGACCATGTCCCGGTACAGCCCGCGCAACTCGTCGGCGCTCAGATCGATGTCGTACTCGGGATGCTGGACGCGCTCGCCCTCGGGCGTCAGCAGCTGTACGAGCTGGGGCTCGGAACTCTGCGGCTTCTTGGTGGCGCTGGCGCGCTTACTGGCGCGTCGCGGTTTACGCGCGGCAGCAGTGCTCTCCACGGTCACGTGCGTGCTCCTCCGTCGGTCCGGCCCCCGGGGTCCGCCGGAAAGCCAGTGCGGCTCGCCCACGTCCGTGCCCGCGCACGGGGTGTGTGCGACGCGGCCGGAAGTCAGGCGTGACAGGTGCCCCGGCGAACGTCCTGTCACAGGCACGTTACCCAGTGGGCAGCATTACTGCGAAACCCCATTTGACCTGCGATTTTGCTTGGATTTCCAAGTAAATCGAGAAATAGGGGAACAACCACTGGTCACAGCCCTGCAGGCCGCCGGAACACGGGCACGTTATCCCGGCCACCCCGGGCACGGGAAGAGTCAATATGTGAGACTGCCTCCGTGCGCGAAACGGGAAAAATCAGCGTATTTCTCCTCGACGACCATGAAGTGGTCCGGCGTGGCGTTCGTGAGCTGCTCGCCGCCGAGGCCGACATCGAGGTGGTCGGCGAGGCGGGAACCGCGGAAGACGCCCTGGTCAGGATCCCTGCGACCGCTCCGGATGTCGCCATCCTGGACGTGCGGCTGCCGGACGGCAGCGGTGTGGAGGTGTGCCGCGAGGTCCGTTCACGCAACGAGAACATCAAGTGTCTGATGCTCACCTCATTCGCGGACGACGAGGCCCTCTTCGACGCGATCATGGCAGGTGCCTCGGGATACGCGCTGAAGGCGATCCGCGGCAGCGAACTGCTCGCCGCGGTGCGGGACGTCGCCGCGGGCAGATCACTGCTCGACCCGGCGGCGACCGCCCGGGTCCTGGAGCGGCTGCGCGAGGGGAACAGGCCGGCGGGCGACGAGCGGCTCGCGAACCTCACGGACCAGGAGCGCAGGATCCTGGACCTGATCGGGGAAGGGCTCACCAACCGGGCCATCGGCGAGCGGCTCCACCTCGCGGAGAAGACCATCAAGAACTACGTCTCCAGCCTGCTCTCCAAGCTGGGCATGGAGCGGCGCGCGCAGGCCGCCGCGTACGTGGCGAGGATCCAGGCGGAGCGTCAGCACCACTGACACCGCCACCTTCACTCGTTCGGACCAACGCGTCCACGCGTGGTCATGGGACTTAGGTCCCGTCACGTTCGGGGCCGGCGCCTCTACCCGGCGGAGCCGTCGGACACCGAGAGTGGACGGTATGCCCTCAGAGGAACTCCGCGCCATCGAGCTGCTCGGCCGCGTCCGCTACGGCCTCCTGGCCACCAGTCTCCGGGCCATGCCCGTCCTGGTCCCCGCACAACACGTCGTGGCGAACGGCCGGGTGCTGCTGAGGCTGCAGGCCACCGGCGAGCATCTGCGGGCAGGCTGCGGGAGCGTGGTCGCCTACGGCGCGGACAACCTCAACTCCGGTGCGGCGGCTCTCTGGTCCGTTCAGTTCACCGGTACCGCGGAGACGGTCAGCCCGAAGGAGGAGGAGCTGGCGCACTTCGGGCCGCGGCCGGACCGCATCGACGGTGAGGACTTCCGGCCGGCATACCTGTGCGTCGAACCCCGCTTCGCCACCGTGCACATCCTGGGTGACTCCGAAGGGCATTCGGCGCAACACATGGAGTGATCTAACATCTGGCGGGTGCCGCGCTCATCTGATACCGCTCCGCCCCTCTCCGCGCTTCTGCGCCGCTACGAGAACGCGGGCGAGCCCCTCTCCTGCAAACCCGTCACCCAGGGGCTCCTCAACCGTGGCTACCGCCTCGCGACCACCCGCGGGGCGTACTTCCTCAAGCACCACCTCGACGGCGACCACGAGGCCATCGCGCGGCAGCATCGCGCCACCCAGCGGCTCCAGGCCCTCGACGTGCCCGTCGCGCCGCCCCTGGAGGACCAGGGCGGTGACACGGTCGCCGTGATCGACGGCCACTGCTACGCCCTGCACCCCTGGGTCGAGGGCCGCCATCGCAACGGCGCCCAGCTCAGCACCGCCCAGTCACGGCGGCTCGGATCGCTCCTCGGCCTGGTCCACACCTGCCTGGCGCAGGTCATGGACGACGGCACCCCCCGCAAGACCGAGCACAACAGCGCCGACCCCGAAGAGACGTTCACCCTCATCGACGAACTGCTGGAGCTGGCCAGGTCGGCCCGGCCCCGCGACTCCTTCGACACCCTCGCGGAACACCGCCTCCTCCAGCGGCGCACGCTGCTGGAGCGCCACGCCGGCCGCAGACCGCCGCCGGGCGGCGCCGGCGGCTGGGTGCACGGCGACTTCCACCCGCTGAACCTGCTCTACCAGGGGGCGGAGCCGGCCGCGATCGTCGACTGGGACCGGCTCGGGGTACAGCCGCGGGCGGAGGAGGCGGTGCGGGCAGCGGCGATCTTCTTCGTCCTCCCGGCCGGCCGGCTGGAGCTCACGAAGGTGCGGGCCTACGCACGCGCGTACCGGCGTGCCGCCGGCGCCGACCCGGCCGAACTGCGGGCCGCCGTGCACCGGGTCTGGTGGGAGCGGCTCAACGACTTCTGGATACTGCGCTGGCGCTACCAGCTGCACGACCGAAGGGCCGACCCGCAGTTCCCCGCGGTGTCGGCCCTGGCGGTGTGGTGGACGAAGGAGTACGACGCGGTGTGCGACGCGTTCGCCGGGTGAGGCGTCCGCGGGTGCCGCAGGCACCGAAAGGCCGGACCCGCCCCGTCACTCGCCGCCTTCGTTGCCCTCCACGGTGCCTCCCCCGCCTTCGGTGGCACCGCCCGTCTCGGTCGGCGGCGGTTCGTCCGTCGGCTCCGTCGGCGTCGGCGTCGTCTGCGTCGGCTTGCCCGTCGGCTCGGTCGGCTTGCCCGTCGGGGACGGCGTCCAGGACGGCGTCGGCTGGGTGCTCGGCGTGAACGACGGTACGTCCGAAGGGGTCCACGACGGCTGCTGGTTGCCGCCCGTGGAGGTGTCGGGCTCGTCCGTCGGCTCGGTCTCCTCCTCGGTCGGCGTCGGCGACTCCTCCGGAGTCGTCGGCGTCTCGGAGACCGTCTTTCCGTCGCCCGGGTTCGTGCCGCCCTTGTCGTTCGCCCTGTCGAGCGCGAAGGCGATGCCCACGACCACCGCTACCACGGCAAGGGCCGCGAGCAGCCACACCTTGCCCCGGCCGCCCTTGCCGCCGCGCCCGCCGGTGCCGTAACCGCCGTCGTAGCCCCCGTCGTTCGGGTTCATCGGAGGAAGGATCGGGCCCTGCGAGGTCTCGCCGTGCACGGGGTGCGCCGCGGTCGCGCCGGTCATGCCCCTCGCCGGGGTGCCGCCACCGTCGTAGAGCTGGACCGGCCCGGTGTTCCAGGTGCCGTTGTGGCTGCCCTGCTGCTGCAGCATCTGCAGCCCGTACTGCACCAGTCCGCGCATCTCCTCCGCGCTCTGGAACCGGTCGTCCGGGTCCTTGGCGAGGGAGCGCATGACCAGCCCGTCGAGCTCGGGCGGCACCACGTCCGAGACGTCGGACGGCGGCACGGGGATGTCCTGCACGTGCTGGTAGACGACCGAGAGCGGCGTCTCACCGGTGAACGGGGGCCGCAGCGCGAGCAGTTCGTACAGCAGGCAGCCCGTCGCGTACAGGTCGGAACGGTGGTCGACGGCCTTGCCCAGCGCCTGCTCGGGGGAGAGGTACTGGGGGGTGCCCATGACCATGCCGGTCTGGGTCATCGTCGACTGGGCGCCGTGCAGTGCGCGCGCGATGCCGAAGTCCATCACCTTGACCGCGCCGGAGTTGGTGATGATGACGTTGGCGGGCTTGATGTCGCGGTGCACGATGCCGTGCTGGTGCGAATAGGCGAGGGCCTCGAGGACGCCGGAGACGATGATCAGGGCCTGCTCGGGCGGCGGCGCCTCCGCGTTGACGAGCAGGTCGCGGATGGTGCGGCCCTCGACGAGCTCCATCACGATGTAGGGGACGGTCTGGCTGCCCACCACGTCCTCGCCGGAGTCGTAGACCGCCACCACCGCATGGTGGTTGAGGCCGGCGACCGACTGCGCCTCACGGGTGAAGCGGGCCTTGGAGACCGGATCCTCTGCCAGGTCCGGCCGCAGCAGTTTGACGGCGACCGTACGGCCGAGCCGTACGTCCTCCGCCGCGAACACCTCGGCCATGCCGCCGCGGCCGAGACGGTGCGTCAGGCGGTAACGGCCGTCTCCGACCAGTCCGCCGACACCCCAGGCGTCCGCAGAATCCGGCACTCCGCTGCCGTCTGCTCCGGGTTCGGGTGCCATCAGTCCTCGCCGTCGTATCTGTCCGCGTGCGTACTCTGCCTGCGGGATGTCATTTCTCGGGGTGCTGTGCCACGTCACGCTACAGCCTTGGCGCGGCAGGCCGGTTTTCGAGAGGGACCGGCCATCAAACCTCCTGGGCGCGAAGGGGTGCAAATTCCATGCTGTTCCTGTAACGCTTCCGAGACGCTTGTTGTGCGTACGGTCACGGAACGGGCACCTGGCTTGACGTGTCGGACCCCTGCGGCAGACTTGCCCCGTAATACGGATCACGGTCCAGGTTTCTCGGTCCTCGAGACAAGGATCGGCAAGCAATTGCGAACCATCGCGGACCGGGCCGTCGGGCCACCGCGCCGAGGGGGATGCACAGTCATGAGCCAGGACGGCGCGCAGGGCCGCTATGCGGGTGGTTCCGTGGCGGGCGGCCGGTATCAGCTTCGCGATCTGCTCGGCGAAGGCGGCATGGCCTCCGTCTACCTGGCCTACGACTCCGCGCTCGACCGCCAGGTGGCCATCAAGACGCTCCACACGGAACTGGGGCGCGAGCAGTCGTTCCGCGAGCGGTTCCGGCGTGAGGCGCAGGCCGTCGCCAAGCTGTCCCACACCAACATCGTGTCCGTCTTCGACACCGGCGAGGACGAGCTCGACGGCTCGCTGATGCCGTACATCGTCATGGAGTACGTGGAGGGGCAGCCGCTGGGATCCGTCCTGGCCGCCGACATCCAGCAGTACGGCGCGATGCCCGCCGACAAGGCGCTCAAGGTCACCGCCGACGTGCTCGCGGCCCTGGAGACCAGTCACGAGATGGGCCTGGTCCACCGCGACATCAAGCCCGGCAACGTGATGATGACCAAGCGCGGCATCGTCAAGGTGATGGACTTCGGCATCGCCCGCGCCATGCAGTCGGGCGTCACGTCGATGACGCAGACGGGCATGGTCGTCGGCACGCCGCAGTACCTCTCCCCCGAGCAGGCCCTCGGACGCGGTGTGGACGCCCGCTCCGACCTGTACTCGGTCGGGATCATGCTCTTCCAGCTGCTGACCGGCCGGCTGCCGTTCGACGCGGACTCGCCGCTGGCGATCGCGTACGCGCACGTCCAGGAAGAGCCGGTCGCACCGTCCACCGTCAACCGGTCCGTCACTCCCGCGATGGACGCGCTCGTCGCCCGCGCCCTGAAGAAGAACCCGAACGAGCGGTTCCCGAGCGCCGCCGCCATGCGCGACGAGTGCGCCCGGGTCGCGAGCGCCGGACAGACGGGCGCACCCGTGATCATCAGCGGTGCACCGGCGAGCAGCGGCGCGGGCGTCGGTTCCGCCGTCTTCCCGCCCCTGGACCAGTCCGCCCCGCCCCCGCAGAGCGGCGTCCAGACGCCCTACCAGCCGGGCCCCTACGGCGCCCCCACCCCGGCCCCGACGCCGCACTACGGCTACCCGACGCCCGCCCCGGCGTACCAGACACCGGCCCCGGCGGTCTCGACCCCGCCGCCGTACACGATCTCGCCGCAGCCCGCCACGACCGGCGGCAGCGGTGGCGGTGGCCGGCGGAACATGCCGGTGATCGTGGGCGCCATCGCGGTGGCACTGCTCGCCATCGGCGGTCTCATCACCGCGATCGCCATGAACAAGGACGACGACGATCCGGGCACCGAGGCCGGCGGCGACCCGACGACCAGCGAGTCGCAGCAGGCCGGCTACAAGGGCCCGGAGCGCCAGCGGAAGATCGAGAAGACGAAGTGCTCGGACGCACAGGAGGGCTACGACGACCCCTCCAAGGTTCAGGCCCCCGACTTCGTCTACAAGGACATCCTGTCGGTCAAGGAGTGCGCGCAGGCCGCGGGCTGGAAGGTCAACGTCAAGGACGTGCCCAACGCGCAGTGGGGCGAGGGCGTCGTGGTGACCCAGTTCCCGGGCGCCGACGTCGAGGTGTCTGAGGACGACGCGACGTTCGACCTCGAGGTCTCCACCGGCTATCCGGAGTAGACCCTCCCGGGCTCCTTCGGGGGCTCCCGCACGAAGCAAACGGCCCGGTACGCGCCCTGCGCACCGGGCCGTCTCCGTACCCGCCGCCGGGACGAGCCGGTGCCCGAGATGCCGGAGACAGAGCGTCATGTGACGCTGACTCCGATATGTCGGTGACGACGACTCGGCACGGGAGGGGTCATCCGGTGACTCCAGCGCTGCGCACTCGATGTGCGATCACCGTCGCTTCACTTCTCCTGCTGGCCACTCCGGTCTCCCACGCCGGGGAGCGGGAGCCGCGGGAGGCGTCCCCCCAACCCTCTGTCTCCGAATCCCTCGCCGGGCGGCAGGCAGGGGAAGGGCGCCAGCGCCCCGGCCGTCGTACGACGCCGTCGCCGAGCGCGAGCGTGAGCCCTTCCGTCGCTCCTTCGGGCACTCCCGCCGCGGCGGTGTCGCCGTCGAAAACCGGCGCCCCTGCGAAGTCCTCCGCGCCGGGCTGGCCGCCCCGGCGGCACGAGGACCGGCCGTTCCGCACGGGACGGCCCCCGCAGGACACCCGTCCGGAGGAGGACGGGGCACCCGAGACGGAGGAGCCCGGCGGGGCTTGGAACGCGCCGACCTCCGGACCCCACTGGAGCGCCCCCGCCGCCGCCCGCCACCAGGCACCTCAGTCCGCACCGGTGCCCGTCGCCCAGCAGATCTCGCCGCTCTCGCTGGGCATCGGCATGGCCCTGATGGGCCTCGGTATCGGCTTCCTGGGCATGCGGCTGCGCCGTCGCTGACTCCCGCGTCCGTCTCAAGGGGGACGCCATGAGTCCCTCCAGCGATGGTTGCCGCCATGGGCATACTCGGTATACATACTGAGTATGTCCATCAGGCACGGGCTCCTCGCCCTCCTCGAACACGGCCCCCGCTACGGCTCCCAGCTCCGCTCGGAGTTCGAGTCGCGCACGGGCGCCACCTGGCCGCTCAACGTCGGCCAGGTCTACACGACCCTCAACCGTCTGGAGCGCGACGGGATGGTCGCGCAGAACGGCGAGGACGAGGCTGGGCACGCGCTGTACGTCATCACGGACGCCGGCCGCTCGGAGCTCAGGAGCTGGTTCGAGACGCCAGTGGACCGCAGCAGCCCGCCCCGCGACGAACTGGCCATCAAGCTCGCCATGGCGGTCGGCGCACCGGGGGTGGACATCCGTGCCGTCATCCAGTCCCAGCGCCACCACACGGTGAACGCCATGCAGGACTACACGCGTCTCAAGGCCCAGGCGCTCGCCGCGATCGAGAGCGGGGGGTCGCGGGAGCGGGACGACGTGGCGTGGCTGCTCGTGCTGGAGCAGCTCATCTTCCAGACGGAGGCCGAGGCGCGCTGGCTCGACCACTGCGAGGTGCGGCTGATCAGGCTCTCGGCGGCGGCAGGGCGGGGGACGCAACCGGCAGGGGATTCACCCGCCGCCGCACCGCCGGCACGGACGCACCCGACCACGGCCGGCGCCCGGCCGGCGCGGCCTGATTAGGCCCGCTCCGGCTCAGGACCACCGCCCTTCGACGGTCACGACGCCCGGGGGCGGACATCGGACGGGGCGGGCACAGCGCCGGGCCGGACACCCGCTCCGGCCGGCCGCCGAAGGCCACAGGGGGAACACCCGCACCGCACCGGCCGCCCGGCCGCAGCGCGGCCCACAGAACCGAATCGGCCACCCGGCCGACCACACACCTCTCCGTACACCCGCTCGTGTGTACGCGCCCGACCAAGGGGGACTTCACCTATGTCCGAACAGCTGTCACAGCAGCCTCAGTCTGCACAGCAACCGGTGCTGCAACTACAGCAGTTGACGCGTGTGCACGGCAGTGGCGCCACTGAAGTGCATGCCCTGCGTGGGATCAACCTCGATGTCTTCCCCGGTGAACTCGTCGCCGTCATGGGCCCGTCGGGCTCCGGGAAGTCGACTCTGCTGACGATCGCGGGCGGCCTCGACGTTCCGACCTCCGGGCGCGTGATCGTCGAGGACACCGACATCACGACCGCCGACCGCAAGACGCTCGCCGCTCTGCGCCGGCGCAGCATCGGCTACGTCTTCCAGGACTACAACCTCATCCCGGCACTCACCGCCGCAGAGAACGTCGCCCTGCCGCGCGAACTCGACGGCGTCTCCGCCCGGAAGGCCCGTGGCGAAGCCGTCGCCGCTCTTGAGGAGATGGACCTCGGGCACCTCGCCGACCGCTTCCCCGACGAGATGTCGGGCGGCCAGCAGCAGCGGGTCGCCATCGCGCGGGCCCTCGTCGGCGACCGCCGCCTCGTGCTCGCCGACGAGCCGACCGGCGCCCTGGACTCGGAGACCGGCGAGTCCGTGCTCGCCCTGCTGCGCTCCCGCTGCGACGCCGGCGCCGCCGGCATCCTGGTCACCCACGAGCCGCGCTTCGCCGCCTGGGCCGACCGCGTGGTGTTCCTGCGCGACGGCGCGGTCGTCGATCAGACCGTGCGCAGCCAGGCGGACTCCCTGCTCTCCGGCCAGGCGGCCGAGCTGTGATCACCTGGTACCACTCCTGGCGCGCCGCGATCCGGATCGCGCGCCGCGACGCCTGGCGCTCGAAGGGCCGCAGCTTCCTGGTCCTGGCCATGATCGCCCTGCCCATCCTCGGTGTGAGCGCCGCGGACCTGACCGTCCGCAGCGCGGAACTCTCCGCCGAGCAGGGACTCGAGCGCTCGCTCGGGGCCGCCGACGGCAGGATCTCCGACCCGGGTCTGGGCGGCGTACCGATCATGCAGTCCCCGGACGGCAGGAACTACAACCCGATCGGCGACTTCGACAACAAGCCGTGGCCGGAGGGGAAGGCGGACATCACCAAGGCCCTGCCCGCAGGCGCGAAGACGCTGAAGGACACGGTCGGTTCCGCCAAGCTCCGCACGACACACGGTCTGCTGCACACGGAGATACGGGAGCTGAACGCCTCGGACCCGATGGCCGAGGGCATCCTGGCCGTGGTCAGCGGCCGGCTCCCGCAGAAGCCCGACGAAGTGGCAGCGACCACGCACTTCCTCGAGAGCAGCGGCCTCGAGGTGGGCTCCACGCTCACCGCTCGGGGATTCGACCGCGCGTACCGCATCGTCGGCTCGTACGAACTCCCCAACGCTCTGGACACTGACCAGGTCAACGTCTTGCCGGGTGCCATGCTCGCGCCGCTCGACAAGGCGCTGGAAACGGCGGGACTGTCCGGCACATCGCCCTCCACGACGCTGCTTGCGACCGTTCCCGGCGGTTTCACGTGGAACATCGTCAAGGACATCAACACCAAGGGTGTGACGGTCGAATCACGGGCGGTGTCGCTGAACCCGCCGGCCGACTCCGAGGTGCCCCTCTTCCAGGAGGAGGGCTGGGGGAACTTCGAGGAGAGCACGGCCGCAAAGGCGGCGGCGCTCGCCGCTGTGGGTACCGTCGTCGGCCTCGCCATGCTGGAGATCTGCCTGCTGGCCGGCCCCGCCTTCGCGGTGGGCGCCCGGCGCTCCCGCCGCCAGCTCGGCCTGGTGGGGGCCAACGGCGGCGACCGCCGGCACATCCGGGCCATCGTTCTCGGTGGCGGTCTGGTGATCGGTGTCGCGGCAGCCGTCGTGGGTACGGTCCTCGGACTGGCCCTCACCTACCTGCTCCAGCCGCTGCTGGAGGACTACCTGGGCAAGCGCTTCGGGCACTTCGACGTCCGGCCGCTCGAACTGCTCGGTATCGCGCTGCTCGCCGTGCTGACCGGTCTGCTGGCCGCCGTCGTTCCCGCCGTCACCGCGTCGCGGCAGACCGTCCTCGCCTCGCTCACCGGCCGCCGCGGCGTCCGCCGCAGCAGCCGGGTGCTGCCGGTCATCGGGCTGATCGCGGTGGCTCTCGGTGCCTCGATCGCCCTGTACGGGTCGATGATGACCGACCAGTTCGCCATCGTCGCCGGCGGCAGTGCCCTGGCCGAGCTGGGCGTGGTCGCGCTGACTCCCGCCCTGGTGGGCCTGTTCGGCCGGATCGGCCGGATCCTGCCGCTGTCCCCCCGGCTCGCCCTGCGCGACGCCGTCCGCAACCGGGGACGCACGGCTCCCGCGGTCGCCGCGGTACTGGCCGCCGTCGCGGGCACCGTGGCCGTCGCCACCTACGCTGCGAGCGCCGATGCCCAGGGCGCCGCCGAGTACCAGGCACAACTGCCGCACGGCGCCGTCTCCATGACGATCGACGAGGGCGGCGGGCGTGACGTCCCGGGTGCGCGCAGCACCGTGCAGAAGCTGCTTCCCGTGGACGTGCGGGCGGACGTCGACCGGATCTCCGTGGGCAGGGCGGGCTGCGGGATGTACGACAGCGGCGAGGGCTGCGGACGGTACGAGATCATCGTGCCCAAGGCCAACGAGTGCCCGCTGTGGGCCACGGATCCGGCGCACCCGGACCAGGACCCGTCGGAAAAGTTCAGCAAGGCGGAACGCCGCAAGCTGGCCGAGGACTGGCGCTGCAAGGAGGGCAGCGGTGGCGGGGCCTACGTCGACGGCGGCGTGGCCGTCGCGGACGCCAAGCTGCTCAAGGTGCTCGGCATCGACGATCCCGCCGCGGAGAAGGCCCTGGCGGCCGGGCAGATCGTGTCCTTCGACAAGCGCAACGTCGACAGCAAGGGCAAGATCGGCATCCGGTTGATCACCGACATCGAGGCCGCCGACCGGGCCGCGGAGAAGGGCCAGCAGCCCCCGGGCGAGATCAAGACCTTCACCGCTCACATGGCCGCGAAAACGAACTCGTACGGCCTCTCCACGCTGCTCACGCCCGCCGCGGCCAAGTCGGCGGGACTCACCACGGTGCCGCTCGGCGCCTACTTCTCGACGGACAGGATGCCGAGCACCGAGCAGCGGCAGCGGCTCGACGGCGAGCTGGACAAGACAGGCGCCGCGGTCAACCTTCACATCGAGGAGGGCTACACCAGCGAGAACAGCATCGTCATGCTGGCGCTGACGGTGTTCGCCGGTCTGATCACGATCGGAGCGGCAGGCATCGCCACCGGACTGGCCCAGGCGGACGCAGAGGCCGACCTGAAGACGCTCGCCGCCGTCGGAGCCCCGCCGAGGGTCCGCAGGACGCTCAGCGGCTTCCAGTGCGGGGTGGTGGCCGCGATGGGAGTGGTCCTCGGCTCGGCGGCCGGCGTACTGCCGGCGATCGGGCTGAGGCTCACCGAGGAGCGCCAGCAGCGGGCCTGGTACGAGCAGGCTCTGGACGAGGGCTGGGCCGCCATGGACTCGGTGCCGTACGTGCCGATCGTGGTGCCCTGGGAGACGCTGGCCGCTCTGCTGGTCGCCGTCCCGGTGGGCGCCGCCCTCCTCGCGGCGCTGGTCACCCGCTCCCGGGGCGCGCTCGCCCGGCGAGAGGCTGCCTGATCACGCTCCCGCGGCATCCGGCGCCGACCGGGTGATCCTTTGCCGGCGGATCGCTATCCAGCGGTTTTGTGCCCCCGTAGGAGGGTGGATCACTCTCCTACGGGGGCACACCTCTGGTTACGCGCATGTACGAGAGAATGGCGGCATGGAGATGCCGAGGAATGAACGGTCGCAGGAGAGCCCACACGTCCTCGTCGTGGGACAGGACGGGATGGCCCTCAGCCAGGGTGACGGTGACAACGAGTCGCGTGAGGTCCCGGTGACGGAAATGGTCGAACAGCCGGCGAAGGTCATGCGCATCGGCAGCATGATCAAGCAGCTGCTCGAGGAAGTGCGGGCAGCTCCTCTGGACGAGGCGAGCCGGGTCCGGCTCAAGGAGATCCACGCCGGTTCGGTCAAGGAGCTGGAGGACGGGCTCGCGCCGGAGCTCGTGGAGGAACTGGAACGCCTCTCCCTCCCGTTCACGGATGACGCGATTCCGTCCGAAGCGGAACTGCGTATCGCGCAGGCCCAGTTGGTGGGCTGGCTCGAAGGTCTTTTCCACGGGATCCAGACCGCGCTGTTCGCTCAGCAGATGGCCGCACGGGCCCAGTTGGAGCAGATGCGGCGCGCACTGCCGCCCGGTGCGTCCCACGAGGAGGACGAGGGCGGTCAGCACGGCGCGATCCGCTCCGGTCCGTACCTCTAGTCCGGTCCGCACTCTTACCTCTGGGGCTCCGGTCCGGCCCGTACGCCTGGTCCGGTCCCCGGTCCGGCCCGTACCTCGGGTCCGGTCCACAGCCCGGCCCCTTACCTC
>NZ_JBSGZJ010000026.1:0-35132 GCF_053610925.1 Streptomyces sp. NPDC054847
GCCCTCGTCCGCGTGCGCTGACCCCCGGACCGGGGTTGTTCAGGCCTGACCCGGTGCGATCAGCAGGACCTTGCCCACATGCTCCCCGGACTCCAGCGCGCGGTGGCCTTCCGCCGCGTCCGCGAGCGGGACCTTGCGGTCCACGACCGCGTGCACACGTCCCCCGCCGATCAGGGGCCAGACGTGTTCGCGCACGGCGGCCACGATCGCCGCCTTCTCGCCCAGCGGCCTGCCGCGCAGCGATGTGGCGGTGACGGCTGCACGCTTGCGCAGCAGAGCGCCGAGGTTCAACTCGCCCTTGACGCCGCCCTGGAGACCGATGACGGCGAGCCGGCCGTTGACCGCCAGCGCCTTTACGTTCCGGTCCAGGTACTTCGCGCCGACGATGTCGAGGATGACGTCGGCGCCCGCCCCACCGGTGGCCTTTCCGATCTCCTCCACGAAGTCCTGCTCGCGGTAGTTGATCAGGAAGTCGGCGCCCAGCTCTGCACAGCGCTCAAGCTTCTCGGGGCTCCCTGCGGTGACGGCCACCCGCGCGCCCACGGCCTTGGCCAGCTGTACGGCCATGGTGCCGATCCCGCTGGCGCCGCCGTGGACGAGAAGCGTCTCGCCGGGTCGCAGATGGGCGATCATGAACACGTTCGACCACACCGTGGCCGTCACCTCGGGCAGCGCTGCGGCCGTGATCAGGTCCATGCCGTCCGGGACAGGGAGCAACTGCCCCGCGGGCACGGCCACCTTCTCCGCGTAGCCACCGCCCGCCAGCAGCGCGCACACCTCGTCGCCGACGGCCCAGCCGGAGACACCGGGTCCCACGGCCGAGATCCGGCCCGAACATTCGAGGCCGGGGTACGGGGAAGATCCCGGCGGGGGGTCGTAGAAGCCCTGCCGTTGCAGCAGATCCGCGCGGTTCACCGCGCTCGCCGCGACATCGACGAGGACTTCGCCCTCACCGGGCACCGGATCGGGGACTTCCGCCCAGACCAGTGCTTCGGGACCGCCGGGCTCGGGAATCGTGATCGCATACATGGCGGCGAGGCTACTCGGACGAGTTCGGTGCGGAGTCGTTCTGCGCCCGCACGATGGTGATGAGCCGGTCGGTGAGCTGCAGCGGGCTCGCGGCTGGATCGTCGTATCCCAGCAGGCGGTGGCCGCGCAGCACGGACACGACCAGGTCCTCCGTCTCGCGGACACTGCGGCCCACTTCGGCCTTTATCACCGGACGCTCGATCAGATCGAGACCGCTGCCCTGCTGGATCAGGTCCTCCATCACCGTTCCCGCGCTGGGGCTCAGGACGGACAGGCCGAGCAGTCGGCCGGCCGCGCCGGAGCTGGTGATCACTGCGTCCGCCCCGGACTGACGGAGCAACGGAGCGTTCTCCTCCTCGCGGACCGCGGCGACGATCTTCGCGCCACGGTTGAGCTGGCGGGCGGTCAGGGTGACCAGGACCGCGGTGTCGTCCCGCTGGGGTGCGACCACGATCTGCCGGGCCTTCTGCAGTTCGGCACGGATCAGGACGTCACTGCGCGTCGCGTCGCCGACGACGCCGACGAAACCCTCCGCGTTGGCGGCTTCGATCACCTTGGCGCTCGGGTCGACGATGACGATCTGGTCCTTCCTCAGCCCCGTGGCACAGAGCGTCTGCATCGCCGATCGTCCCTTCGTGCCGAAGCCGACGATGACGGTGTGCTCACGCAAGTTGGACCTCCAGCGGTTCAGCCGCCACTCCTCCCGGGTGCGTTCCGTGAGGACCTCGAGAGTGGTGCCGACCAGGATGATGAGAAAGAGAACGCGGAGCGGCGTGATCAGCAGCACGTTGGTGAGCCGTGCCCCGTCGCTGTACGGAACGATGTCTCCGTAGCCGGTGGTGGAGAGAGTGACCGTGGCGTAGTAGATGGCGTCGAGGAACGTGACCTTTTCGTCCGAATTATCGTGGTAGCCGGCTCGGTCGGTCCAGACGATGAACACCGTGATGGCGAGCACCATCAGCGCCATCAGCAGCCGCTTGCTCACCTGGCGCAGCGGGCGCTCGACGATTCGCCGGGGCAGTTTCACACGGCCGCTGACGAGGTGCTCATCCGCATGCCGGGCCATGGCGTCCTGGCCGGGAAGTTTCACGTGAAACACCTTCCCGCGTCCGAGGAAGTCCAAGGCGCCAAGGTGGCCCAGGGCAGGTCGAGAACCTCCAGGTCGTCGCCGGCTCTCGCGCCTCCCGGAGGGACGACGGCGAGCCCGTCCGCAGCCGCGATGCCTCGCAGCATGGCGGGGCCGTTGTAGTGCAGGGGGACCAGCCGGTCCTCCCGGTGCACGACGGGAACGAGCCGGGTGTCGTGCGGGTGGCCGTGCACCTCGCCCTTCAGGGGGGCGCTGTACGGCGCTGGGGCGGGCCGGCCCGCGAGGCCGCGCAGCAGCGGCTCGGCCAGCGTCAGGAGACCGGAGACTGCGGCCAGGGGATTGCCCGGCAGGCCCACCAGGTACTTCCCCGGAGCCAGCCGCGCCAGGAGCATCGGATGCCCGGGCCGTACCGCGACCTGGTCGACCAGCAGCTCCGCCCCCGCCTTCCGCAGGACCGGATGGACATGGTCGACGGGGCCGGCCGCCGTACCGCCCGTGGTGACCACCACGTCCGCCTCGGAGGTGGTGACCGCCCTGTGGAGGGCCTCGGCGTCGTCTCCGAGCCGGCGTGTGCCCAGTACCTCCGCGCCCAGGGCACGCAGCCACGGACCGATCATCGGCCCGAGAGCGTCACGGATGAGGCCGTCGTGGGGCAGGGAGGAGGTGAGCAACTCGTCGCCGAGTACGAGGATCTCCACGCGGGGACGGGCGAACGTGACCAGTTCGTCGTATCCGGCGGCGGCTGCGAGCCCGAGCACCGGCGGTGTCACCACGGCCAGGGCCGGCAGCAGCCGGTCGCCCGTCCGGCACTCCTGGCCTCGGGGGCGGATGTCCTGTCCGGGGATCACCTCACGATCGGCGTGGAGCTGCTGCGCGGCGGTGTCGACCCGGGCGTGTTCACTGCGGATGACGGCGGTGGTTTCCGGAGGAACGCGGGCGCCTGTGGCGATCCGTACCGCCGTGCCGTCGGGCAGCGGCCCGCTGTCGCCATGGCCGGCGAGGATCGATCCGTCACCCTGGAGCGCCCAGGGACCGGGGCCCGCCACCGCCCAGCCGTCCATGGCGGAGGTGTCGAAGGAGGGAAGGTCGCACAGTGCCGTGAGCGGCTCGGCGAGCACCTGCCCCAGCGCCTCGTCCAGCGGCACGCGGTGGGTACGGGGGACGGCCGCGTGACCGGCCTGTGCGGCCAGGGACCGTGCGTCGGGCCATGGGGCAGCGCGGTGGCGGTGCGGGCGGGCGTCGCCCGCGGGATGGGCAGGGTCTACGGACGGGCCGGTTCCGTCACCCGGCCTCGGACCGACCAGGGCCAGCGCTTCGTCGACCCCGTCCAGGTCGCCCGCGTCGGGTGAGGCCGCGCCGGCGGTGGGCGCCGGCTGCTCGTTGCCGGCCGCTGCCGCGGCCTGGCTATCGTGACCGGTCATCGGGCTGCGTCACCACCGCTCGCGCCCGCTGCCGGGTCGTCCGGCCGGGCGCCCTGCTCCGCCTCCTCGGCCCAGCGTGCAGCCAGCGCGGCCGCCTTGCGGGCGGCCTCCGCGACAGCCTCAGGTCCGCCCTCTGCCTTGGCCGCCGCGTAGCCCACCAGGAAGGTGGTCAGTGGTGCGGCGGGGCGCGCGACGCCGTGGGCGGCGTCGCGGGCGAGGTCGAGAAGGACATGGGTGTCGACGTCCAGCTCGATGCCGAGCTCGTCCTTGACTGCGTTGATCCATTCGTCCAGCACGTTCACATGCTCCCTGATGCGGGCCCGGGCTGTTGAGATGTCCTCCCAGGTGTCGCAGTCGAAGGAGGCGAGAGGGTCGGACTCGATCCGGGCCAGGTCCAGTTCTCGGGTCAGTAGACGCAGCGGCAGCCCGGAAAGGCTCCCGTATTCGGCTGCGAGGAGAGCAAGTTCACGTCGAAGGGGCTCAGCGCGGTAAGCGGCCACGAGGGGCTGGTCACGGCCGTCGACGTCGGTCAGAACGACGCCCTCGCCGTCCCGCGCGGCGAGGGCGTCCACCAGTCTGCGCACCGTCCCCTCACGGAGGAACGGAAGATCGGCCGAGAGCACGAGGAGGGACTCGGCCGCGGTGTGCCGTACGCCGGCGTCGAGCGCGGCCAGCGGGCCGCCTCCGGCCGGCTCCTCGCGCGCCCACACGACGGGACGGGCGGTGGGCCTGCGCCCGCCGACGACCACGGTGCGGCCGGCGTCACGACAGGCCGCGAGAACGCGGTCGAGCAGGGCCCGCCCGCCCACGCTCACCGCCGGCTTGTCCGCCCCGCCCAGCCGCTTGGCGGCACCTCCGGCGAGCACGATGGCGTCGTACGCGGTAGTCGCGGTCATTCCTGAAGTATGGTCCGCGATCCTGCGGGCGGGGAGGCCCGGTTCGATCTTTCTGCCGCCGCGGGCCCTCCGCGGCTGTGTCTGCTCCTTAGAGGGTGCGCAGCAGCACCGAGGGGTGCTCCACGCAGTCGGCGACGTAGCGCAGGAACCCTCCGGCGGTGCCGCCGTCGCAGACCCTGTGGTCGAACGTGAGCGAGAGCTGGACGACCTGCCGGACGGCCAGTTCGCCCTGGTGCACCCACGGCTTCGGCACGATCCTGCCGACGCCGAGCATCGCGGCCTCGGGGTGGTTGATGATCGGCGTGGATCCGTCCACACCGAACACTCCGTAGTTGTTCAGCGTGAAGGTGCCGCCGGTCAGGTCCGCCGGGGTGAGCGCCCCTTGGCGGGCTGCCTCGGTGAGCCTGGCGAACTCGGCCGTCAGCGACTCCGCCGAGCGCTTGTGGGCGTCCTTCACGACGGGAACGACCAGTCCGCGGTCGGTCTGCGCCGCGAAGCCGAGGTGCACTCCGGGCAGCCGCACGATCTCCCGGGCGTCCATGTCGACCGTGGAATTGAGCTCCGGGTGGCGCTCCAGGGCGGCGGTGCAGATGCGGGCCAGCAGCGCCAGCAGCGAGATCTTCGGTCCGCCCGCGGCGTTCATCGCGGCGCGTGCGGCCATCAGTTCGGTCGCGTCCGCGTCGACCCAGCAGGTGGCGTCCGGGATCTCGCGACGGCTGCGCGACAGCTTGTCGGCGACCGCGCCGCGCACCCCGCGCAGCGGGACACGCTCGCCCTGCGCCTTGCCGGCAGTTGCCGCGGCGGCGGGCGGCGCGGCGACCGTCTCGGGAGCACGCAGGGCACGCTCGACGTCGGCCCGCAGGATCAGGCCGTCGGGGCCCGAGCCGGTGAGCGCCCGCAGGTCGACGTCGTGCTCGCGTGCGAGCTTGCGGACCAGGGGAGAGATGACGGCCACCGGACCGTCCTGCGCCACGGCCGCGGCGCCGTGGCCCTTGCTCGGTGCGACGGTGGACGTCCCGCCGGCAGTGGGGGGCGTGGCGGACGACCGGACCTGAGCCGGAGCTGCTGTGTGTCCGGCATCCCGGCCGGGGCCGTGCGTCTGCTCCACGACCGAGGCTGCCGGAGCCGCGGGCCGGATGCGGCGTCGCCGCGCAGCGGGAGCGCCGGTCCCATAACCGACCAGGACGTTGCCGGACGACTCCGGGCTGTCTCCGGACGACGGGGAGGCTTCCGGACGCGCGGGCGCCGCACCTCCACCGGCGGCGGACGCATCCGCGCCGGGGGTCTCCGTAGCCCCTACCGCCACGGTGATCAGCGGTGCGCCGACGGGCAGCTCCGTGCCTTCCTCGCCGAAGCGAGCGGTCACCACGCCGCCGTACGGGCAGGGCACTTCCACCATGGCCTTGGCCGTCTCGACCTCGACCACGGGCTGGTCGATCGCGACCACGTCGCCGACCGACACCAGCCAGCGGACGATCTCCGCCTCGGTGAGCCCTTCCCCGAGATCGGGAAGCTTGAATTCGAGCACCTGGGCCATCAGCTCGCCGCCTCCCACTGCAACCGCGCCACCGCGTCCAGCACGCGGTCGACTCCCGGCAGATGATGCCGCTCCAGCATCGGCGGCGGGTACGGGATGTCGAAACCGGCGACCCGGAGCACCGGCGCCTCCAAGTGGTGGAAGCAGCGCTCGGTCACCCGGGCCGCGATCTCTCCACCGGGTCCGCCGAAGCCGGTCGACTCATGGACGACGACCGCCCGGCCGGTGCGCCGCACCGACGCGCAGACCGTCTCGTCGTCGAACGGCACCAGGGAACGCAGGTCGACGACCTCCAGGTCCCAGCCCTCCGCCGCCGCGGCCTCCGCCGCCTCCATGCACACCGGCACGGAAGGGCCGTAGGTGATGAGCGTGGCGCTGCGCCCGGAGCGGCGCACCACGGCACGCCCGATCGGCTCCACAGCCGCCGGCGCCTCCGGCGACCACTCCGCCTTGGACCAGTACAGCCGCTTGGGCTCGAGGAAGACGACGGGGTCGTCGGAGGCGATGGAGGCACGCAGCAGTCCGTACGCGTCCTCGACCGTGGCCGGAGTGACGACGTGCAGGCCCGGGGTCGTCATGTAGTACGCCTCGGAGGAGTCGCTGTGGTGCTCGACTCCGCCGATCCCGCCGCCGTACGGCACGCGCACGGTGATCGGCATCGGCATGCCGCCCTTCGTGCGGTTGCGCATGCGGGCGACATGGCTGATGAGCTGCTCGAACGCCGGGTACGCGAAGGCGTCGAACTGCATTTCCACGACCGGCCGCAGTCCGTACATCGCCATGCCGACGGCGGTGCCGAGAATGCCCGCCTCGGCCAGCGGGGTGTCCGTGCACCGGTCCTCGCCGAACTCCTTGGCGAGCCCGTCCGTGACCCGGAAGACGCCGCCGAGCGTGCCGACGTCCTCTCCCATGACATGGACGGTCGGGTCCTCGGCCATCGCGTCGCGCATCGCGCGCTGCAGGGCCTGGGCCATGGTTGCGGGCTTCACCGCGGCCGTGGTCATCGTGCCTCTTCCTCAGCGTCCAGCTCGGCCCGGAGCAGCGCGGCCTGCTCACGCAGCTGCGTGGTCTGCCGGGCGTAGACGTGCTCGAAAAGAGCCATCGGGTTCAGCACCGGGTCGGCGTTCATCCGCTCCCGGAGATCGGCCGCCATGGTCTCCGCCGCCTCGGCGGCGGCCTGCTTGGTCCCGTCGTCGAGCAGTCCCCGCTCGGTCAGCTCCCGCTCCAGGAGCTGGATCGGGTCGTGCGCCCGCCAGGTCTCGACCTCGCTGTCCGCGCGGTAGCGGGTGGCGTCGTCCGCGTTGGTGTGGGCGTCCATGCGGTAGGTGACCGCCTCGATGAGGGTGGGTCCGCCGCCGCGACGGGCGCGGGCAACGGCCTGGCCGAGCACTTCGTGCACCGCGACCGCGTCGTTGCCGTCGACGAGCCGGCCCGGCATGCCGTAACCGACGGCCTTGTGGGCGAGGGAGGGCGCAGCGGTCTGCTTGGCCAGCGGGACAGAGATCGCGAAGCCGTTGTTCTGCACGAGGAAGACCACCGGGGCGTTCCACACGGCGGCGAAGTTCAGGGCCTCGTGGAAGTCGCCCTCGCTGGTGCCGCCGTCTCCGATCATGGCCAGCGCCACGACGTCGTCGCCCTTGAGCCGGGCGGCGTGCGCGAGTCCCACCGCGTGGGGCAGCTGCGTGGCCAGGGGTGTGCACAGCGGCGCGACGCGGTGCTCGTGCGGGTCGTATCCGGTGTGCCAGTCGCCGCGGAGCAGTGTCAGGGCCTGGACCGGGTCCAGGCCGCGGGCCACGGCCGCGAGCGTGTCGCGGTAGCTCGGGAAGAGCCAGTCCCGCTCCTCGAGGGCGAGCGCGGCACCGACCTCGCAGGCCTCCTGCCCGGTGCTCGAGGGGTAGACGGCGAGCCGGCCCTGCTTGGTGAGCGCGGTCGCCTGGGTGTTGTACCTGCGGCCGCGCACCAGCTCCGCGTAGAGCCGGAGCAGCAGCTCGGGGTCGGCGGAGGCAGCGGCTTCCGTGCCGAGCACGCGGTACGGCTCGGGATCGGGGAGCAGCGGCGCAGGGTCGGTGCGGGGCTGCCACGCCGGGGGCGGTGTGGGCCGGTAGGCGGCGGCAGCGGAACCGGGCAGCTCCTGGACCGTCATGCTGCTCTTTCTCAACGCGAGCACCTCCTCGTGGGAGCGACGACGAAAGCGATGAAGAACACGGGGCGGCGGCGCACGGGTGTGTGGCGCGCCTCACCTACCGATTGTTCGGTCGTGGACGCATTTTGGCTACAGGCGCGGGCAGCCTGTGGACAAACGGTTCTCCACAGCATGAGATGGAGACAGGTCGTCCAAGCTAGGAAGGCGGGGGGACATGGCAGCTGAACAAATGGCCGACGGTGGGGACCGCACGGGGCAGACCCCGCCGCCGCGCCCGCTGGACGCCATCGACCGCGACATCCTGCGCATGCTCCAGACGGATGGCCGCGCTTCCATACGCTCCGTCGCCGACCGGGTGCATGTGTCCCGCGCCAACGCGTACGCCCGGATCAACCGGCTGATCGACGACGGCGTGATCCGCGGGTTCAGCGCGCGGGTGAACCACGAGCGGGCCGGCCAGGGGGCCTCGGCCTACATCACCCTCAAGATCGTGCAGAACTCGTGGCGGACGGTCAGGGAACAACTGCAGGCGCTCCCCGGCGCCGCGCACATCGCGCTCGTCAGCGGGGACTTCGACGTCCTTCTGCTGGTGCACACGCCCGACAACCGCACCTTGCGGGAACTGGTACTGACCAGGCTCCAGGCCATCCCGGAGGTGCTGTCGACCCGAACGCTGCTGGTGTTCGAGGAGACGGACCTCGATCCCGGCCCAGGCCCGGCCCCCGGTTCCGGGGCGGCGGCGGCGGCGGCGGCGGCGGCGGCGGGCCAGGATGCCGATCCGCTCTGACGGCCGGCCCCGGGAAACCTTCTGATGCCGCTCCCCCCTTGCGGCCGGACGGATCAGGAGTCCGTGCGCAGCCCGTCGAACGCGATCTGCACGACCGTCTCCGCCACCTGATCCGCGTCGTAGCCGCCGCCCGGATGCGGGCGGTACCACTCGACCAGCGAGTTCACCATGCCGAAGAGCAGTCGCGTCGCCAGCCGGATGTCGACGTCGGCCCGCAGGTCGCCGTCCGCGGCGGCCGCCTTCAGCAGGTCCGCGACGCGCTGGTCGAACTCACGGCGACGCTCGAGCGCCCAGCGTTCGGTCTTGGTGTTCCCTCTGACCCGCAGCAGCAGTGTCACGTAGGGCAGTTCGGCCACCAGCACCTCGACCGTCCGCCGGGTGACGTACTCCACCCGCTCGATGGCGCGACCATGCCGGGCGCCGTTCTCGTCGAGGATCGCGAACAAGGAGTCCAGCGCCCGGCTGACGGCCCGGCGAAGCAACTCTTCCTTGCCCGCGACGTGATGGTAGATCGACGATTTGGAGATGCCGGCCGCCTTGGACAGGTGCTCCATGGAAGTGCCGTCGTAGCCACGGTCGTTGAAGATCCGCACCGCCACGGTCAGCAGCGTCTCCGGCGTGTACGCGTCCCGCCTGGCTGTGGTCATCGGCCGGCCGCCTCGTCGTTGTCGGCGTGGGCGCGGCGCGCGGTGGCCAGGGACGGTGCGTACCGGCCGGTGGGGTAGCGCTCGTGAAGGGCGTCGAGCAGCGCACGCACCCGCTCGAAGCCGAGCTTCTCGCCCCACTCCAGCGGCCCGGCCGGGTAGTTGACGCCGAGCTTCATCGCGGTGTCGATGTCCGGGCCGGAAGCGACACCGCGGTCGACGGCGTCGGCTGCCAAGTCCGCCAGCATCGCCACCGTACGGGCGACGATCATGCCCGGTACGTCCCCGATCAGCGAGACGTCCTTGCCGATGGCCTGGAAGAGGCCGACGGCCTCCTCCACCGCGCCGGGCATGTTCCTGAGCGTGCTCTCGGACGTGGAGAGGGCGATGCGCGTCGCCTTCTCGTAGTCCAGGGCGAGGTCGAAGTACACGATCCCGTCGTCGAACTCGAACGACGTCTCCCCGTCCACAAGACCGAGTTCCGCGCCGCCGGGCAGGGATATGCAGCCGTCGCCCTCCCTGCGGTGGACGGTGATTCCGGCCCGCTCGATCAGTTCCGCCAACGGCTCCGCGGGTCCGAGATCGCCTTGCACGACCACGCTCGTGGGAGCCGCGGCCGGCGGCTGAGTCTGCGGCCGGGGGCGCTCGGCACCCTGTGCGTACGAGAACCAGCCGTGCCCGGACTTGCGGCCGTGGCGGCCCGACTCGACGAGCCGGCGCTGCGCCAGCGACGGCGTGAACTTCGGGCTCTGGAAGAAGGAGTCCCAGACGGAACGGGTGACCGCTTCATTGACGTCCTGGCCGATCAGATCGGTCAGCTCGAAGGCCCCCATCCGGAAACCGCCGCACTCTCGCAGCACCGCGTCGATGGTCGCCGGGTCGGCCCCACGCTCCTCGTGGACGGCGAACGCCTCCGCGTAGAAGGGGCGCGCGACGCGGTTGACGATGAAACCGGGCGTGTCCGCGCAGCGCACGGGGGTCTTGCCCCAGGCGGTGACGGTGGCCAGGGCCCGTTCGGCCGCCGCCTCGTCGGTGGCGTGGCCGCTGACGACCTCGACGAGGGGGAGGAGGGGCGCCGGATTGAAGAAGTGCAGGCCGACGAAGCGGCCGGGCCTGCGCAGCGTGCCGGCGACGGCCGTGACGGAGAGGGAAGAGGTGTTGGTGGCGAGAAGGCAGTCGTCGGCGACGGTCTTCTCAAGCGCCGTGAACAGTTCCTGCTTGACCGGGAGCTGTTCCAGTACGGCCTCGACGACGAGCGCCGCGTCGGCGAGCTCCGAGATGTCCGTGGCGGGGAGCAGCCGGCCGCGGGCGTCGTCGCGCTCCGCGGGCGTCATCCGCCCCTTCTCGACGAGCCGGTCCAGGCGCCCGCCGATCGTCTCCGCGGCCTCCTGGGCCCGTCCGGGAACGGCGTCGTGGAGGCGTACGGGATGGCCTGCGACCAGGGCCACCTGTGCGATCCCCTGGCCCATGGTTCCGGTGCCGACGACGGCGACGGTGCGGCTCGTGCCGATCGCGGTCGTGGAGTCGATGGCGGTCATGGAGGCGATCCTCCCCGATGAGTTGTCCACAGGTTCGACAGGCCCCCTTGTACCGACCGATCGTTCGGTTACTCTAACTCTGTCATCACTCCCCTGCCCAGCTCGACGAGGAGTTGGTCCGCATGCAGCTGACCGAGACCCACCGGCCCACGCTCGACCAGGCCCTCGAGGCGATCCGTACGCGGGCGTACTGGTCTCCGCACCCTGAGCACCCCAAGGCCTACGGCGAGAGCGCACCCGCCGACGGCCTGGCCGCCTTCGAGGCGCTTCGGGGCTCCCGCTTCGACCTGGACCAGCCGGGCACCGACGGCTGGACCGGCAGCGAGGTCTCTCCGTACGGACCGGAGCTGGGGATCCAGTATCCGCACCCGGACCTGGACGTACTGCTCCCCGCGATGCGCGCCGGGACGGCGGGCTGGCGCGAGGCCGGCCCCGAGACGCGAGCCCTTGTCTGCCTGGAGATCCTCTCCCGGATCAGCGCCCGCACCCATGAGTTCGCGCACGCGGTGATGCACACCAGCGGGCAGGCCTTCATGATGGCGTTCCAGGCCGGCGGCCCGCACGCCCAGGACCGCGGCCTCGAGGCCGTGGCCTACGCGTACGCGGAGCAGACCCGCACCCCCGCCGCCGCGGACTGGTCCAAGCCCCAGGGCAAGCGCGACCCGCTGCAGCTCCGGAAGACGTTCACGACCGCTGGACGCGGCATCGCGCTGGTGATCGGCTGCAACACCTTCCCGACGTGGAACGGCTACCCGGGCCTCTTCGCCTCCCTGGCCACGGGCAACCCGGTCCTGGTGAAGCCTCATCCCCGTGCCGTGCTCCCGCTGGCCCTCACCGTGAAGGTGGCCCGCGAGGTGCTCGCAGAGGCCGGCTTCGACCCGAACCTGGTCTGCCTCGCCGTCGAGCGTCCGGACGAGGGCATCGCGAAGACCCTCGCGACGCGCCCCGAAATCAAGATCATCGACTACACGGGCTCCACCGCCTTCGGCGAGTGGCTGGAGGCCAACGCCCGTCAGGCGCAGGTCTACACGGAGAAGGCCGGCGTCAACACGATCATCATCGACTCCACCGACGACTACAAGGGAATGCTGTCCAACCTGGCCTTCTCGCTGTCCCTGTACAGCGGCCAGATGTGCACCACCCCGCAGAACGTCCTGATCCCGAGGGACGGCATCGCCACCGAGTCGGGCCCTAAGAGCTACGACGAGGTCGCATCGGACCTCGCGGCCGCCGTCGGCGGTCTGCTCGGCGACGACGCCCGGGCGAACGCGCTGCTGGGCGCCCTGGTCAACCCCGATGTGAAGGCGCGGCTCGAGGCTGCGGCCGACCTGGGCGAGGTGGCTCTCGAGTCGCGGGAGGTTCCCAACCCCGACTTCCCGGGCGCGACGGTACGGACCCCGGTGATCGTGAAGCTCGACGGCGCCCGTAAGTACTGGGAGTCCGCGGACAACGAGCCCGCGTATCTCTCCGAGTGCTTCGGCCCGGTCTCCTTCGTGGTGGCCGTGGACTCCACGGCCGACGCCCTGGACCTCCTGCGCCGCACGGTCCGCGAGAAGGGTGCGATGACGGTCGGGGCCTACACCACGTCCGCGGAGACGGAGCGCGCGATCGAGGACGTCTGTGTCGAGGAGTCGGCGCAGCTCTCGTTGAACCTGACCGGCGGGGTGTACGTCAACCAGACCGCCGCGTTCTCCGACTTCCACGGCTCCGGCGGCAACCCCGCCGCGAACGCGGCCCTGTGCGACGCCGCGTTCGTCGCCAACCGCTTCCGTGTGGTGGAGGTCCGCCGCCAGGCCTGACGCGCCGCGGGGACTGCGGGGGCCCGCACCCCCGTAGTCCCTCAGGGCGGGGCCGTGCTCCACCGCACAGGCCCCGTCCGGCAGGTCGCCCTGACCTCCTGAGTTCTCGCTCCCGGGTTCTCAGATGGAAGCCGCGGTCATTCCCGCGGAGCCGGCACATCGGCGTACCGCTGCACCCAGGCATGCATCGCGATGGCAGCCGCCGCGCCCGCGTTGATGGACCGCGTCGAGCCGAACTGCGCGATCGAGCACACCATGGACGCGTGCTTGCGGGCCTCCTCGGTGAGTCCGGGGCCCTCCTGGCCGAAGAGAAGCACGCACCGGCGCGGCAGCTCCGTCCGCTCGATGGGCACGGCCCCCGGCAGGTTGTCGATTCCGATGATCGGCAGGTCCTCGGCGGCCGCCCAGTCCGTCAGCGAGGCCGTGTCCGGATGGTGCCGCACATGCTGGTACCGGTCGGTGACCATCGCGCCGCGCCTGTTCCAGCGCCGGCGTCCGACGATGTGGATCTCCCTGGCCAGGAACGCGTTGGCGGTGCGCACCACTGAGCCGATGTTGAAGTCGTGGCCCCAGTTCTCCACGGCCACATGGAACCCGTGCCTGCGGGTGTCCAGGTCGGCGACGATCGCCTCGCGTGTCCAGTAGCGGTACCGGTCCACGACGTTGCGGCGGTCGCCCGCGGCCAGCAGCTCGGGGTCGTAGCGCTCGTCCTGCGGCCAGGGCAGCGGGTGGGGGCCGACGCCGATCTCGGGGGCATAGCCCTCGTCGTACTGCAGCGGTTCTTCGGTGGTGCTCACCCGACGAGCGTACGGGGCTGCTCCTCGCTTCTGCGCCGCAGCTGGGACGGAATGGCGCTGCCTGCCAGCAGCCGGTCCCGTCTGCGCACCACCAGGGCACCCAGGCCGACCAGGAAGCCGGTCGGCAGGAACACGGCGTCCGCCGCGATCATCGCCAGCGAGAAGAACGGCAGCCCCAGCAGTACGGCGATGCCGGCGTGCTCGAGCATCATGATCACCAACAGCACGTTCTTGACGCGCCGGTTGAACAGGGTGAAGGGGAAGGCCACCTGCACGATGACGGTGCCGTAGGTGAGCAGCATGACCACCACCCCGCCGGACGCGAGGAGCCCCGAGAGCGCCGGCCACGGAGCGAAGTAGTCCAGCTTGAGCGGGTAATACAGGGCGGTGCCGTCCTGCCAGCGTGAACCCTGGATCTTGTACCAGCCGGCGGTCGCGTAGATCACGCAGACCTCGGCCATGATCACGGCGAGGGCGGCATTGTGCACGAGGTTCGCCAGGACATCCAGCAAGGTGCGGGGCTCGCTGTCCGGCGCGTAGCGGTTCAGGGCCCACCACAGGCCCTGTGCCGTCCACACGCCCCACAACAGGACCATGATCCATGGCTCCCCGCCGGCTCTGCCCACGATCGTTTCCACGAAGAGCATGGCGCCCAGCACGGACCACAGGACCGGGCCCGTACGGTCCCTCGCGGAAGGGCGTGCCGCACGCCGCGCGTCCAGGGACCAGACCTGCGCGCAGCGCGTCATCACCAGGTAGACGGCCATGAGGTGGACGACGTTGTCGCCCCCGTCGCCCACGAAGATCGACCGGTTCTGCAGGGACAGCACACCGATCATGAACAGCACGGACACGGCGCGGGTACGCCAGCCGAGCACCATGAGCAGGCTGGACAGCACACCGACGCCGTAGACGACTTCGAACCAAAGGGTGCTGTCGGACCACAGGAGGGCGCTGAACGCGTCGTTGTCCGCGATCAGCTCCTTGCCCATTTCCCAGCTCCACGGACCGTCGGGTCCGTAGAGGTCGTGCCGGTGGGGGAACTCGGTCAGCAGGAACAGCAGCCACGTCGCACCGAACCCGATCCGGACGACGGCGCTCTGGTACGGGCCGAGTGCCGTGGACGTGATGCGCTGAACGGCGCGAGCGAGCCTGCGCTCCTGGGCCTGCCTCACCGCGCCGCCTCCGTCCGGCCGGTGGCGCGGTCCTTGTTGTCGGCGCCTCCGGGCAGATCCGCCGGGGTGACCGTCCACCACGGGAGCTCCCGGTGGACGGGCCGGGTGTCGATCTTTTCGTCGCTCCACCGAGGGGCCTCGATCGATGTCGTCGAGGCGCGGAGCTGGATGCGCTCGACGGGACCACCGAGGTCGTGCCGCTCGAGGCGCAGCATGACGATGCGGCGGATGTAGCTCTCCGAGAGCCGGCCGCGGAGGCCGTTGGGACTGTCACCTGTGTCGTGGGAGCCCACGTAGAAGTCCCAGGCCCGGCGGAGCTGGTTCTGGTGGACGTGGCTGGGAAGAGGGTTGCCGCGGATCTCCGCACCGTCCTCCGCGGACAGGTCGATCCAGTCGCTGGTGCGGCGGCTGCCGTCGTCGGCCGTGTACTGGGCACGCACCTGAACGGCGATGTTCTGCTGGAGCGGGTTGGGGGCGAAGAGTTTCCAGTTCTGCTCGAACTCGGGATAGACCCAGAAGTCCACCAGCTCGCCGTGCTGCTTCGTCACGGTGTTGGACGGGGCCACGTGGAGGAAAACCATCGCCAGGTGGGTGCAGGCCACCGCCGCTATCAGCGCGAGTGAAAGGGCTGCCGCCACCTGGTACGGGAGGGACAGCCCAGCCATTCCTCGGCCGGAGCCTACCGGCCCGGAATGAGCCGGGACGGCGCCGGAGGATTCGGCGGGATCCTCCGGGCCCGGAGGGTCCACCGGCCCTGCGGGACCGGGGACATGCACGTGGCCCGCGGTGATGCAGCGAGAAGGCTGGAGCCGGGCTATCGGCCAGCTCTCGTGGCGATCGTCCGGAGGGCCGCCTTCCGGCTGCCGGTCGGGGGGAAGCGGAGGCGGTTCGGCGCCCGGAGAACCGGCGCCTTTGCCTTCCTCATCCTGGTAGGAGTCCATCCCCGCCCCGATCCCCGTCGGTCACCTCGGTCATCCACAGGGGTGACACCCTACGGGCCATCGCCCGACCATTGAAGCCGATGCACCGAACGACCGGTCGGTCGGGGGGGCCGGGCCGGGGTCGGCCACGGCCTCCGTCTGCACAGCGCCGCCGAGACCCCGGGCACCAGCCGCGGCGGCACCGGGAGAGCTTCCACGTCGACCACGGATCCGCTTCCACTCGCGCCGCGACGACCGCGCCCGCCACGCCTCCCTCGACCGACAGGACCCTCCCGACCCCCGCGCCCATTCCTTTCCGGCCCCACCTGACCTATCTTGACGGTCCGTCAGATACGGCGGGTCGTTGGAAGGAGCGGGCAGTGGACTTCACCTTCACCGAGGAACACCTGGCGGCCGCGGAGGCGGCGAAGGCCGTGTTCTCGGCAGTGGCGCCCGACGCGGTACCGAGCCCCGCGATGACCGCCGGTGCGGTCGCCGAGGACTTCGACCGTGGGCTGTGGGCCCAGCTTGCCGATTCGGGCCTGCTGGGGCTGATGCTGTCGCCGGAGCACGACGGCGCCGGTCTCGATCCCATCGCGCTCTGCCTGGTACTGCGTGAGTCGGCCAAGGTGCTGGCACGCGTGCCGCTGCTGGAGACGAGCGCCGTCGCCATGGCCGTGGAGCGCCACGGCAGTGCCGAGCTCTGCGAAGAGGTTCTGCCCCGCGTCGGAAACGGCGGCCTGGTGCTCACGGCCGGAGCCAGCGGCCGCACCGGCCACGATGCCGCCGAACTCGCCGTCACCGCACACCGTGAGGCGGAGCCGGCGGGCGGCTGGATCCTCGACGGGGCGCAGACCGCGGTGCCCTGGGCACAGTGCGCGGACTTTCTCGCCGTCCCCGCCCACACGGGCGGCGGCAGGACGGTCCTCGCCCTCGTCCCGCGGATCCACGACGGCCTCACCCTGGCCGAGCAGATCTCCACCAACGGCGAGCGCCTGGCGGAGGTCCGCCTCGACGGGGTGCGGATCGACGAACACCGTCTGATCGACGACGAGCAGGCATGGGAGTTTCTCCGCGGCCTTCTCGCCACGGGCACCTGCGCCCTGGCGCTCGGCCTCGGGGAGCAGGTGCTGGCCATGACCGGTGAATACACCGGCAGGCGGGAGCAGTTCGGCTTCCCGGTGGCCACTTTCCAGGCCGTGGCCGTTCAGGCTGCCGACCGGTACATCGACCTGCGCGCGATGGAGGCCACACTCTGGCAGGCCGCCTGGCGTATCGGCACCGACTCCGGCGGAGCGCTGCCACCCGCGGGTGACATCGCGGTGGCCAAGATCTGGGCGTCGGAAGGGGTGAGGCGTGTGGTGCAGACCGCTCAGCATCTGCACGGCGGGTTCGGCGCCGACGTCGACTATCCGCTCCACCGGTACCACGCCTGGGCAAAGCAGCTCGAGCTCTCACTCGGTCCCGCCGCCGCCCACGAGGAGGCTCTGGGCGACCTTCTCGCCGCCCACCTGCTCGACTAGGCGCCCCGGCGCCGACGGACCGCGTGTCCGCCGGGCCGCGGGCGGTCAGAGCACGAAGGCGGGGCTGCCGTTCTCGGTGACCATGGGGCGTCCCGCCCCGTCCCAGGCGAGCATGCCCCCGTCGACGTTCACCGCGTCGAGGCCCTGCTGCACCAGATACTGAGTGACCTGCGCGGAGCGACCGCCGACCCGGCACATCACAAAGGCACGACGCCCGTCCGCCAGCGCCTCCGTCACCTGTCCGAACCGGGCCACGAAGTCGCTCATCGGCACGTGCAGCGCGCCTTCGACATGCCCGGCAGCCCACTCGTCGGCCTCCCGGACGTCCAGCACCAGGGCGTCGTCCGGTACCGCCGCGGCTTCCACGGAGGGCAACGGGGCGAAGTTCATGGGTGATGCCTTCTCTCTTACGTGTGGGGGCCGGCCCCCGTACCGCAGCGGTCCGGTCCGGGATCCCGACTGCCGAGGGCTCCGGAAAACCTACTGCACGAGCGCGGCCAGCTCGGCCTCACGCTCGGCCACCTGCGCCAGAAGCTGCTCGGCGATCTCCTCCAGCAGCCGGTCCGGATCATCGGGCGCCATCCGAAGCATCGCGCCGATCGCGCTCTCCTCCAGCTCCCGGGCGACCACGGTCAGCAGCTCCTTGCGCTGCGCCAGCCACTCGAGCCGGGCGTAGAGCTCCTCGCGCTCACTGGGCCGCGGGGCGGCCGGCGCGGGGCCCGCGGCCCATTCCTCCGCGAGCTCCCTCAGCTTCGCCGCGTCCCCGAGACCGTAGGCGGCGTTCACGCGCGCGATGAACTCGTCGCGCCGCGCCCGCTCCGTGTCGTCCTGCGCCAGGTCCGGGTGCGCCTTGCGGGCCAGCTCGCGGTAGAGCTTGCGTGCCTCTTCGCTCGGCCGGACCCGCTTCGGCGCCTGCACGGGCTGATCGGTGAGCATCGCCGCGGCCTCGGGGGAGAGGCCGTCGGAGTCCATCCAGTCGTGGAACAGCTCGTCGACGCCGGGCATCGGAAGCACCAGGGCCCGTGCCTCCTGCGCCTTCCGCAGATCTTCCGGATCGCCGCTGCGCGCCGCCCGGGCTTCCGCGATCTGCGCGTCGAGCTCGTCCAGCCGCGCGTACATCGGTCCGAGCTTCTGGTGATGCAGCCGCGAGAAGTTCTCCACTTCCACCCGGAACGTCTCCACCGCAATCTCGAACTCGATCAGCGCGTGCTCCGCCGCCCCCACTGCCTTCGCCAGCCGCGCCTCGGGCCGGTCCTGCTCGGCAGTCTGTGCGGCATCCCGCACGGACTGGTCGTCGTCGTTGTGGGTCGTCGGTCCCCCGGCGGCATCCTGAGTCACCGCTCCAGCCTACGGGCGTGGCCGGCCGCGTTGTCACACACCCAGCTCAGCGGCTGTCCGGCCACTCTTGATGGCCGTCAGCAGGTCCGCGTGGTCCGCTTCCGTACGGTCCGCGTACGTCACCGCGAACGCGGCGACCGCCTCGTCGAGCTCCTCGTTCTTGCCGCAGTAACCGGTGAGCAGCCGCGGATCCGCGCTGTGGGCGTGGGCACGGGCGAGCAGCGCCCCCGTCATCCGGCCGTAGTCGTCGAGCTGGTCGGGGGTGAGAGCCGCGGGGTCGACACTGCCCTTGCGGTTCCTGAACTGCCGCACCTGGAAGGGGCGACCCTCCACCGTCGTCCAGCCCAGCAGGCTGTCGCTGACGACCTGCATCCGCTTCTGTCCCTGCACGACCCGGCGTCCCTCGTGCTCCGGGTCCGGCGCCGGGAGGCCGACGGACGCCAGGTGCGGGAGGAGCGCGGAGGCACGGGCCTCCTTCACCTGCAGCACCAACGGATCGCCGCGGTGGTCGAGGAGGAGCACCACATACGAGCGCGTCCCTACGCTTCCGGTCCCCACGACGCGGAAGGCCACATCGTGGATCGCATAACGGGCGAGCAGCGGGCGACGGTCTTCCGCGACGGTGGTCAGATACTCCCCGAGCGAGGCCGCGACCGCTGCCGCCTCCTCGTCCGACACGCGGCGCAGGACCGGCGGAGCGTCCACGAAGCGACGCCCACCTGCCTCGTCACCCTCCTCGATGACCTCGGTCGACCTGGCCGCGAAGCGCGCACTCGTGTTGTTGCGGGCCTTTGCCGCGACCCGCTCCAGCGTGCCCAGGAGATCCCGCGCGTCCGTGTGCGAGACGAGTTCCTCGTCGGCGATGGCGTTCCACGCGTCCATGGCCGGCAGCTTGGCCAGCAAACGCATGGTTCGGCGATAGGCACCCACGGCGTCGAAGGCCGCCGCGCGGCAGGAGTCCTCGCTGCCGCCCGCGACCCGCCCGGCCAGCACCAGGGACACCGCCAGCCGCTTGAGGTCCCACTCCCACGGGCCGACGACGGTCTCGTCGAAGTCGTTGAGGTCCATCACGAGCCGGCCGCGGGCGTCTCCGTAGAGGCCGAAGTTCGCGGCGTGCGCATCACCACATATCTGTGCGCCGATACCGGTGACGGGAGTGCCCACCAGATCGTGGGCCATCAGACCGGCCGCGCCCCGCAGGAAGGCGAACGGTGAGGCCGCCATCCGGCCCACCCGTATCGGAGTGAGCTCCGGCACACGTCCGCGGCTCGACTCCTCCACCGCCTGCACGGCGTCGGGACGCCCCGCCGGAGACCGAAGCCCGTCGTGCGAGGACCGTGACACCTTCTCACGCAGTGCCTTGCCGACGTCCTTCGGAGATGACACGCCGGCCGACGCCTTGCGTGACGCGAAGCCCGGCACCACGGGGATACGTGGACGCGGCCCCCCGCCGGAACCGCCGGCGGCTGCGCCACGACTCTCCCCGCCGGACCCGGTCCGATGCTCCGACACCGTCGCCATGGTTTCGCTCATGTCCGCGGCCTCCCCCGGCGACGTGCGCCATCAACATCAAGTGCCCTGACGGTACCGCCGGGTCCCGACGGCCGTCTGCCCCTGTGGAAAACCCCGCTACGGGCCGAGAGAGTCAACATCCGTATCAGTTGCCGGGCCGCGGACGTTCCACGTGAAACATCAACGGAGCCCGGCGCACCGACGCTTGCGTCCCAGGCCGCGCCGAGGCATGCGAAAAGGGCCCCCACCGGGACTTTCGTCCGGTGGAGACCCTTCTCCGCTGTGCGCGAGGGGGGAGTTGAACCCCCACGCCCTTTCGGGCACTGGAACCTGAATCCAGCGCGTCTGCCTATTCCGCCACCCGCGCATTGGGTGTTGTGCTCGAGTGCCTCACCTGTTCGGTGCGACCCCCTGGCGACATGCAGAAGATTAGCACGCTGCACAGGGTGGATTCACATCCGTTTGTTTGGGTGGCCCAGGGAAGGAACAGGGAACGAAGCGAGCGGTCGGGGGAACGAACGGCGGCGCCCCCCACTCCTCCTGTATGCACCCCGGGTGCGGGACACTGTCAGGAGGCCGCCTCTACGATCCGGTGTGAGAGGTGACACTCATCGACGGGGCAGACAAGGGGAACCAGCCGATTTCCCGACGCGTGGATACGATCAGTAAGCAGTACGAGGACGACAGCAACGGAGGAGGTGCCCCATGGGAGTCCTGAAGCGTTTCGAGCAGCGACTCGAAGGTCTGGTCAACGGCACCTTCGCCAAGGTGTTCAAGTCCGAGGTCCAGCCTGTCGAGATCGCGGGCGCCCTCCAGCGGGAGTGCGACAACAACGCGACGATCTGGAACCGCGAGCGGACCGTCGTCCCCAACGACTTCATCGTCGAGCTCAGCGCGCCCGACTTCGAGCGCCTGAGCCCGTACTCGGGCCAGCTCGGCGACGAGCTCTCCGGCCTGGTCCGTGACTACGCCAAGCAGCAGCGCTACACCTTCATGGGCCCGATCAAGGTCCACCTGGAGAAGGCGGACGACCTCGACACGGGTCTGTACCGGGTACGCAGCCGCACTCTCGCGTCGAGTACGTCACAGGCTCCCGGAGGACGGCCCGCCGGAGGCCCCCAGGCAGTGGCCGGCCCCGCCGGCGGCTACGGTTACCCTCCGGCCGGTGCTCCTCCGATGCCGGCCGCACCACCTCCCGGCATGGCAGCGGGTCCGCGTCCCGGCCCCGCTGCGGGCCAGCGCGCAGCCGGCCCGGGCGCCATGCCGAACACACAAGTACGACGCTGGATCGAGATCAATGGCACACGCCATCAGATCTCCCGCCCGACGCTGGTGCTGGGTCGCAGCACCGACGCCGATGTGCGGATCGACGACCCCGGCGTATCGCGCCGGCACTGTGAGATCCGGACCGGAACGCCCTCGACGATCCAGGATCTCGGGTCCACCAACGGCATCGTGGTGGACGGGCAGCACACCACCCGCGCTACGCTCCGCGACGGCTCGCGGATCGTCGTGGGCAGCACCACCATCGTTTACCGGCAAGCCGAAGGGTGAAGCGGGGGCAATGTCAGAGCTGACCCTGACGGTCATGCGGCTAGGTTTCCTGGCCGTTCTGTGGCTGTTCGTCATCGTGGCCGTCCAGGTCATTCGCAGCGATCTGTTCGGTACGCGGGTGACGCAGCGAGGTTCGCGCCGCGGCGCCGACGCGCGTCCGCAGCAGCAGCGCCAGAACGCCGCGCCGCCGCAGCAGCGCCAGCAGGCCGGCGGCCGCCAGCGGCGGGGAGCGCCGACGAAGCTGGTCGTGTCCGAAGGCACACTCACCGGCACCACCGTCGCCCTCCAGGGCCAGACCATCACCCTGGGCCGGGCGCACGACTCCACGATCGTGCTGGACGACGACTACGCGTCCAGCAGGCATGCCAGGATCTACCCGGACCGTGACGGCCAGTGGATCGTCGAGGATCTCGGGTCCACCAACGGCACATATCTCGACCGGACCCGACTCACCACCCCGACACCGATTCCGCTGGGCGCGCCGATCCGCATCGGCAAGACCGTCATCGAGCTGCGGAAGTAGTACGACAATGAGCGAGCGGAGCGAGCGAGCCGCAGCGGTCCCCACCGGCGACCGGCACGGGCTCCCGACCGGAGGGTGGGCAGTGTGGCTCGAGACCGGCTGGCGCGACAGTCGACCGGCGAGCCGACGGGTGAGGTGCGCATGAGTCTTTCTCTGCGTTTCGCCGCCGGATCGCACAAAGGCATGATCCGCGAGGGCAACGAGGACTCCGGTTACGCCGGCCCCCGGCTGCTGGCCATCGCCGACGGCATGGGTGGCCAGGCGGCCGGCGAGGTCGCCTCCTCCGAGGTCATCTCCACGCTCGTCACCCTCGACGACGACGTGCCCGGCTCCGACATCCTCACCTCGCTCGGCACCGCCGTTCAGCGTGCCAACGACCAGCTCCGGATGATGGTCGAGGAGGACCCGCAGCTCGAGGGCATGGGCACCACGCTCACCGCCCTGCTGTGGACCGGCCAGCGTCTCGGCCTCGTCCACGTCGGCGACTCCCGCGCGTACCTTCTGCGCGACGGCGTGCTCACTCAGATCACACAGGACCACACCTGGGTGCAGCGGCTCGTGGACGAGGGCCGGATCACCGAAGAGGAAGCCACCACCCACCCGCAGCGCTCTCTGCTGATGCGGGCGCTCGGCAGTGGCGACCATGTGGAACCCGACCTCTCCATCCGCGAGGTCCGCGCCGGTGACCGCTATCTGATCTGCTCCGACGGGCTGTCCGGCGTCGTCTCCCACCAGACCATGGAGGAGACGCTCGCCAGCTACCAGGGTCCGCAGGAGACGGTCCAGGACCTGATCCAGCTCGCCCTGCGCGGCGGCGGTCCCGACAACATCACCTGCATCGTCGCCGACGTCCTGGACACCGACTCGGGCGACACCCTGGCCGGACAGCTGAGCGACACCCCCGTCGTCGTCGGCGCGGTCGCCGAGAACCAGCACCAGCTGAACGACGGCGGCGCCATGCAGACTCCGGCCGGCCGTGCCGCCGGTCTGGGACGTCCCTCGGCACCGGAGGCCCCCGGCGGGAGTTTCGGCCCGCCCGGATCCGGCGACGGCGGCTATGGCGGCATGCCCCCCGAGGGCACCTTCGGCGCCTACACGGACGACGACTTCGTCAAGCGCGGCGGACGCAAGTGGCTGAAGCGCTCGCTGTACATCGTCCTCGCCCTGGCGGTCGTCGGCGGCGGTCTGTACGGCGGCTACCGCTGGACCCAGACCCAGTACTACGTCGGCACCAAGGGCGAGCACGTGGCCCTGTACCGCGGCATCAGCCAGGATCTCGCCTGGCTGTCGCTCTCGGAGGTCGAGAAGGACCACCCCGAGATCGAACTCAAGTACCTACCGCCCTACCAGCGCAAGCAGGTCGAAGCGACGATCACCGAGGACAGCCTCGTCACGGCCCGCGCGAAGATCGACGAGCTCGCCAAGCAGGCAGGCGCCTGCAAGAAGAACGAGGAGCGCCGCGAGGCGGCCGATCGCGCGAGCACCCCGCCTCCGGGCGAGGGCGAGGCCGGCGGCACCGCCGGAACGCCCACCACCCAGGGCGCAAAGACCAAGCCGACCGCAGCCTCTCCCTCCCCGGGTCCCACCCTCTCGGAGGAGGAGCAGAAGCTGGCCTCGAACTGCGGCAAGCAGTAATCGTCCGTAGGGGGCCTTCTCCACCATGAGCGTTGTCACCAACACGACCACGATCGGCGCGATCGACGCACCGAGCCGGCGGAACACCGAGCTGATGCTGCTCGGCTTCGCCGTCGCCATCCCGGTGTTCGCCTACATCAACGTCGGCCTCGCCCTCGACGGCGAACTGCCGGCGGGCGTCCTCGGTTACGGCCTCGGCCTCGGCCTGCTCGCGGGCGTGGCCCACCTCGTGGTGCGCCGGTTCGCCAGGTACGCCGATCCGCTGATGCTGCCGCTGGCGACACTGCTGAACGGTCTCGGCCTGGTGCTCATCTGGCGGCTGGACCAGTCTCCCCGGCTGCTCGCCCGCAGCGACTTCGCCCCGCAGGCCACCAACCAGCTGATGTACTCGGCGCTCGGCATCGCGCTGTTCGTCGGTGTGCTGCTGGTCATGAAGGACCACCGGGTCCTCCAGCGCTTCACGTACATCTCGATGGCGGTCTCCATCGTCCTGTTGCTGCTGCCGCTCGTCCCGGGGCTCGGTGCGGACGTCTTCGGCGCCAAGATCTGGATCCGGGTGGGCGGCTTCTCCATCCAGCCCGGTGAGTTCGCGAAGATCGTGATCGCGGTGTTCTTCTCCGGCTACCTGATGGTGAAGCGTGACGCGCTCGCCCTCGCCAGCCGCCGGTTCATGGGGCTCTACCTGCCTCGCGGTCGTGACCTCGGACCGATCCTCACGATCTGGGCGATGAGCCTGCTCATCCTGGTCTTCGAGAACGACCTCGGCACCTCGCTGCTGTTCTTCGGCATGTTCGTGATCATGCTGTACGTCGCCACCGAGCGGACCAGCTGGATCGTCATGGGTCTGCTGATGTCCGCGGGCGGAGCTGTCGTCGTCTCTTCGTTCGCCAGCCATGTCCAGTCCCGTGTGGCAGCGTGGCTCGACCCGTTCGGATGCCTGGAGTCGGCTCCCGAAGGCTCGAACATGCTGAACGCCTGTGACCAGATGACCCAGGTGCTGATGTCGTTCGGCGCCGGCGGAACGCTGGGTACCGGCTGGGGACAGGGCAACTCCGACCTGATCGCCTTCGCCGCCAACTCCGACTTCATCTTCGCCACCGTCGGCGAAGAGCTCGGCCTGGCGGGCGTGATGGCGTTCCTGCTGCTGTACGGACTCATCATCGAGCGTGGTGTCCGCACCGCCCTCGCCGCGCGCGACCCCTTCGGAAAGCTCTTCGCGATCGGCCTCTCCGGCGCGTTCGCGCTCCAGGTCTTCGTCGTCGCGGGCGGTGTGATGGGCCTCATCCCGCTGACCGGTATGACGATGCCGTTCCTCGCGGCCGGTGGTTCTTCCGTGATCGCCAACTGGGCGCTGATCGGCATCCTGATCCGTATCAGCGACACCGCGCGCCGCCCCGCGCCGTCCCCCGCACCGTCCCCTGACGCCGAGATGACCCAGGTGGTCCGACCGTGAACAAGCCTCTGCGCCGGATCGCGATCTTCTGCGGAATCCTGGTCCTCGCCCTGATGATCCGGGACAACTGGCTCCAGTACGTCCGCGCCGACGAGCTCAACGCGAACAAGTACAACAAGCGCGTCGAGATCGAGCGTTACGCGCACGAACGCGGCAACATCATCGTCGACGGCAAGTCGATCACCGGCTCCGTCGAGACGGACGACAACTACTACAAGTACAAGCGGACCTACACCAACGGGCCCATGTGGGCTCCCGTGACCGGTTACGCCTCACAGGTCTTCGGCGCCAATCAGCTCGAGAAGCTCGAGGACGGCATCCTCAGCGGCAATTCGGACCAGCTCTTCTTCGACCGCACGATGGCGATGTTCACCGGCGACAAGAAGAAGGGCGGCAACGCCGTCACCACCCTCAGCGGCAAGGCTCAGGAAGCGGCCTACAAGGGGCTCGGCGACAAGAAGGGCGCCGTCGCGGCGATCGACCCGAAGACCGGCAAGATCCTCGCCCTCGCCTCCACCCCTTCGTACGACCCCTCCTCCTTCGCCGGCCGTCTGGAGAAGGACGGGAAGGCGTGGACCGCGCTGACCAACGACCCCGACAAGCCGATGCTCAACCGCGCGCTGCGCGAGACGTACCCTCCGGGCTCCACGTTCAAGGTGCTCACGGCCGCCGCCGCACTCGAATACGGTGCGGTCAAGGACATCAACGCGCCCACGGAAACCCCTGAGCCGTACATCCTTCCCGGCACCCGCACCCCGATGATCAACCACGCCAGTGGCTGCGAGAACGCCACCCTGAACAGGGCCATGGAGGTCTCCTGCAACTCCGTCTTCGCCAAGCTGGGCGACGACGTGAGCCGCGACAAGATGGTCGAGATGGCGGAGAGGTTCGGCTTCAACAACACGGAGATCGACACCCCGATCCGTGCCGCCGCCTCCGTCTACGACAAGAAGATGAGCCGGGACGGCAACGCGCAGTCCTCCATCGGCCAGTTCAACACCGCCGCCACCCCGCTCCAGATGGCGATGGTCACCGCGGCGATCGCCAACGACGGCAGGCTGATGAAGCCGTACATGGTCGACAAGCTGGTCTCCCCCGACCTGGACGTCATCCAGCAGAACGACCCTGAGGAGATGAGCCGGCCGATCTCCGCGGAGAACGCCCAGCTGCTCCAGCAGATGATGGAGAACGTCGTCGAGAACGGCACCGGCGGCAACGCCGCCATCGACGGCGTGAAGGTCGGCGGAAAGACCGGTACTGCGCAGCACGGTGAGAACAACAGCAAGAACCCGTACGCCTGGTTCATCTCGTACGCCAAGACGGACAACGGCTCGCCGGTCGCCGTCGCGGTGGTCGTCGAGGACAGCAACGCCCGCCGTGACGACATCTCGGGCGGCGGCCTCGCCGCCCCGATCGCCAAGGCCGTGATGCAGGCGGTGCTGGGCGACAGGCAGTGACGAGGATCACTCCCGGCCTCCATACCTGCACATTGCGATACCGGTCGGGTATCAGCTGCCGATTGCGGGCGGATCAAGTACGGCGTGCCCGGTAGCCTTTGCGCGAAACAGCACACCGGAGGACCACACACGGGTGCGGTCGGGACTGACGGAGAGGGCTGGAACAGTTATGGAAGAGCCGCGTCGCCTCGGCGGCCGGTATGAACTGGGCTCGGTGCTCGGCCGTGGTGGCATGGCCGAGGTCTACCTCGCCCACGACACCCGGCTCGGCCGCACTGTCGCCGTGAAGACGCTGCGGGCCGACCTCGCCCGCGACCCGTCCTTCCAGGCCCGGTTCCGCCGTGAGGCCCAGTCTGCCGCCTCGCTCAACCACCCCGCGATCGTCGCTGTCTACGACACCGGCGAGGACATGGTGTACGACGGCGCCGCCGGCGGGTCCGGGGTCTCGATCCCGTACATCGTCATGGAGTACGTCGACGGCTCCACGCTGCGTGAGCTGCTTCACTCCGGCCGCAAGCTGCTGCCGGAACGCACGCTCGAGATGACCGTGGGCATCCTCCAGGCGCTGGAGTACTCGCACCGCGCCGGGATCGTCCACCGCGACATCAAGCCGGCCAACGTCATGCTGACGCGCACCGGGCAGGTCAAGGTCATGGACTTCGGCATCGCCCGGGCCATGGGCGACTCCGGTATGACCATGACGCAGACGGCCGCCGTCATCGGCACCGCCCAGTACCTCTCCCCGGAGCAGGCCAAGGGCGAGCAGGTCGACGCCCGGTCGGACCTCTACTCCACCGGCTGCCTGCTCTACGAGCTCCTCACCGTGCGTCCCCCCTTCGTGGGCGACTCCCCGGTGGCGGTGGCCTACCAGCACGTTCGGGAGGAGCCGCAGCCGCCGAGCAACTTCGACCCCGAGATCACGCCCGAGATGGACGCGATCGTGTTGAAGGCGCTCGTCAAGGACCCGGACTACCGCTACCAGTCCGCGGACGAGATGCGCGCGGACATCGAGGCGTGCCTCGACGGCCAGCCGGTCGCGGCCACGGCCGCGATGGGTGCGGTCGGCTACGGCGGCGGTTACGGGGACGACCAGCAGACCACGGCCCTGCGTCAGGCAGACCCGGCCGGCCAGACGTCGATGCTGCCGCCCATGAACCCGGACGACGGCGGCTTCGGCGCCTACGACGACCGTCCGGACCGCCGGCGCCAGAAGAAGTCCAACACCTCGACGATCCTGCTGGTGCTCGCGGGCATCCTGGTGCTGGTCGGCGCGGTGCTGATCGGCAAGTCCCTCTTCGGCAGCACGGACGGCGGCGGCGAGGTGGACGTGCCGCGGCTGGTGGGTCTTTCGACGGCCGACGCCCAGAGAGCGGCGGAGAACTCCAAGGTGGAGGTCTCACAGGCCAGCACCGCACGGTGCGAGCAGCCGAAGGGCAGCATCTGCTCCCAGGACCCGGCTCCCCCGGGGAAGATGAACGAGGGCGAGACGATCCAGGTCGTCGTCTCCGAGGGCGCCCCCAAGGTCAAGGTGCCGGACGTCGTGGACAAGGACGTCGAGTCCGCGAGGGAGATCCTCGAGGCCGAGAAGTTCAAGGTCGAGACCAAGGAGGTCGAGTCCGCGGACGAGGACCCCGGCACGGTCCTCGAGCAGACCCCCGAAGGCCGCTCCATGGCCGAGACCGGCGCGACGGTGACGCTGACCGTCGCCAAGCAGGCCAAGCGGGATCTGCCCAACGTCGTCGACCAGCAGTTCGAACCGGCGAAGAACCAGCTCGAGCTGCTCGGGTTCGAGGTCGTGAGGGTCGACGTCGACTCGGACAAGCCGGCCAACCAGGTCGTCGCCCAGGACCCGCAGCCCGGCAAGGTCGCCAAGGGCAGCAAGGTCACGCTCCAGGTCTCCAAGGGCCCGGCCCAGACCCAGGTCCCGGTCCCTGCCCAGATCCTTGGCAAGCGGGTCGGTGAGGCGAAGCAGATCCTTGCCCAGGCCGGATTCACCAACGTCCAGGTCGCTCCGGGCAATCCGGGGGACGACAACGCCATCGTCACCGGTTCCAACCCTCCCCCTGGCACTCCCGCGGACCCGGCCACCACCCCGATCGTCCTCACGACGATCGGTGGTGACGGCGGCAACGGCGGCAACGGTAACGGCGGCAACGACGGCGGCGGCTTCTTCGGCGGAATCAGCGGCGACGACTGACGCCCGCCTCCGCGAACGGCAAGCAGCGAGCCCCGGCACCTTCGAGGTGCCGGGGCTCACCCGTGTCCGGGGCGGTGGGAAGTCAGCGCAGCTCCGCCGGCGGTGTGCGCTTCGCGTCGACCTTCTCCGTACGCTCCAGTTCGCCCCACACGATGTACCGGTAGTCCGAGGTGTAGATCGGCGTGCACGTCGTCAGCGTGATGTACCGGCCCGGCTCGGTCTTCCCGGACTCCTTCGGGACCGGCTGCAGCACTTCCACGTTGTACTTCGACGTCTTCGGCAGCGTCTTGTAGACCTTGTAGACGTACCAGGTGTCCTTGGTCTCGAAGACGACCGGATCACCGTTCTTGATCTTGTGGATGTTGTGGAACTTGGCTCCGTGCCCGTCCCTGTGCGCGGCCAGCGTGAAGTTGCCCTTGTCGTCCCACGGGAGGGCCGACTTGATCGGCTCGGTGTAGTAGCCGGCGATGCCGTTGTTGAGTTCCTTGGTGTTCGTGCCCTTCTTCACCAGGACCTCGTCGTCGCCCATCGCGGGTACGTGGAGGAAGCCGATGCCGTCCTTGGTGTCCAGCGCGCCCGGGCCGCTGTTCGCCCAGTCGTCCCGGATCCGGTCGCCCTGCCTGGACGACTCACGGTCGGCCAGGACGTTGGTCCACCACAGCGAGTAGACGACGAAGAGCCCCAGCACCACACCCGCGGTGATCAGCAGCTCTCCGAAGACGCTGATGGCGCCGGCGATCCGGCCTCGTGCACGTGCCACTGCACCTGTTCCCTGTCTTGAGGTGTCTCAGCCGACGAGCGCGTCGGGCTTGCCCTTGCTGCGCGGCCGTTCCTCGACCATCTTGCCCCACACGATCATTCGATATGTACTCGTGAATTCGGGGGTGCAGGTCGTCAATGTGATGTAACGGCCGGGCTCCTTGAACCCGGACTGCTCCGGTACAGGGCTGATCACGCTCACGTTCGACGGCGAGGTCTGCGGAAGGATGTTCGCCATCTCGTACGTGTAGTACGTGTCCTGCGTCTCGACGACGATCGGATCTCCGCGCTCGAGGCGGTTGATGTACCGGAACGGTTCGCCGTGGGTGTTGCGGTGGCCCGCGACGGCGAAGTTGCCCTGCTTGTCCTCGGGCATCGCCGTCTTGAGCTTTCCCTCGCCGTAGTGGCCGACCATGCCCCGGTCCAGCACGCTCTGCTTGTCGATGCCCTCCGCGATCGGCACGACGACATCCAGCTTGGGGATGTACATGATGGCGAATCCCTGACCCGGCTCGAACGCGTCGGGCTTGCGGCCGTTCGCCCAGTCGTCCTGGATCTTGTTCGCCGCCTTGTCGGCCTGTTGTCCGGCGAGCACGTTCGTCCACCACAGCTGGTAGGTGACGAACAGCAGCATCAACACACCGAAGGTGATGAACAGTTCACCGATGGCACGGCTCGCGATGACCGCCGGACTGTCCTTCGCGGCACGCGCCGCGCGCCGGGTCTCGACACGGGACAGCGGCTTCCCCGGCTCCCCGGCCGCCGGTGCCGCGGCCGGGGCGGCTGTGGCCCGCCTGCGACCGCGGTTCTTGGCGGCGCGGCGCCGCTCGGCCCGCCCCGGACCCGGTGGTGTCTCCGCCGCACGGCGGGTGTCGGACGTGCGCAGGGCCACCGTCTCGTCGTCGGGCACAAGAATCGGGTCCGAGACGGGAGTTCGCCGTTGTTCCTGGCCCGGCGGGGGCCCCTGTGCCGGCAAGGACGCCGTGACAGGGTCCGCCGCGTCCCCGGACGCGTACCAGTCGTGCAGAGGCTCCTGCGTGGCGCTCAGGGGCTGTTGGAGCGCCGGCCACTCCTGCGTCTCCGGCTCCTGCCGCTGTGGCCCGGCCGGTGCCGCCATGTCGGAGGTGCCGAAGTCCTGCGCCGCGTCGTCCGCTGTCGGTGGGATGTTCGTCGCCCGGAACCACGGGGAGCCCTGCCGGCCGGGAGGGACAGGATCCGTCAACGGGTCGTACGCGGGCTCGCTCTGCCCCTCGGGGCCGTACCCGTACCGGCCCTCGTACTCGTATTCGTGCTCGTGCCCGGGGCGCACGGCGCTCACGCCAGAGCCTTGCCCACCACCGGTGCGAGTCCCGCCGAACGCCCGACCGCCCCGGCGTCGCCGCACTGCTCCAGCCAGTTGGCGAGCATCCGATGGCCGTGCTCGGTGAGAACCGACTCCGGGTGGAACTGCACGCCCTCGACCGGCAGTTCACGGTGGCGCAGCCCCATGATGATGCCGTCCGCCGTACGGGCCGTCACTTCCAGCTCGGCCGGGAACCGCGCCGGCTCCGCGGCCAGCGAGTGGTAGCGGGTCGCGATGAAGGGCGACGGCAGGCCCGTGAAGACGCCCGTGCCCTCGTGCGTGACCGGCGAGGTCTTGCCGTGCAGCAGCTCCGGGGCACGGTCCACCACCCCGCCGTACGCGACGGCCATCGACTGCATGCCCAGGCACACGCCGAACACGGGCACACCCGTGGCCGCGCAGTGCCGCACCATGTCGATGCACACGCCGGCCTCTTCGGGAGCGCCGGGACCGGGTGACAGCAGCACGCCGTCGAAACCGTCCTGCGCGTGCTCGAGGGCGACCTCGTCGTTGCGCACGACCTCGCACTCCGCGCCGAGCTGGTACAGGTACTGGACGAGGTTGAAGACGAAGCTGTCGTAGTTGTCGACGACGAGAATGCGCGCGCTCACCGGGCTGCTCCCTCTCCGTCGACCGTCACGTCGCCGAACGGAAGCAACGGTTCGGCCCACGGGAAGACGTACTGGAACAGCACGTAGACGACCGCCAGGACGAGCACGAGCGAGAGGGCCGCCCGCACCCACGCGTTGCCCGGCAGATGCCGCCAGATCCAGCCGTACATGCCGTCCCTTTCCGTTCGGTACGGCACCAGACTAAAGGGCCGCGGAGGCCTGTGGGTCAGCTGCGCAAAGCCGGTGGTTTGCCGTCGGTCACAGGGTGGGTCGCATCGAGGTGCGCCCAGACGACGAGACGGTGGCTGCTGCCCCACTCCGGCTCGCAGGTGGTGAGTGTCAGATATCGCCCCGGCTCGCCGAAGGGGGCCGCCTCCCGCCTCAACGGGCGGGGCACCGGTTCGATCACGCCGATGTCCCCGGGGACGGTCCGATGGGGCCTGTTCGCGATGCGGTAGGTGAACCAGGTCGTACCGTCGGTGAGCACCACCTGGTCGCCGGGACGCAGCTCCGGAAAGTCCTTGAACGGGTCTCCGTGCGTTCGGCGGTGGCCCGCGACCGCGAAGTTGCCCGTGGCTCCGAGCGTGCCCGTGGAGGCGTAGTGTCCGAGCCCCTTCTTGAGCACTCCCGGCTCCGTGCCCTCGAGGACGGGCCGGTCCCAGTTCTTGCCGAACCGGGGGATGTACATGACCGCGAAGGGCTCACCCGGCTCGTACGCCGCGGTCGTGGGGCGGGGTGCGGGGGCACCGTGGGGCTCGGGCGCCTTCGCCGCCCAGTCGGCCCGCAGTCTGCCGATCTCGCCGGCCGTGGCCCTGTCGGCCTCGATCCCGGTCCAGAACAGCAGGTGGACGACGAATAGCACGATCAAGGCGCCGATGGTGATGCACAGCTCACTGAAGGTCCTCACGAGCGCACGCACCGATATCGACACCGGCTCCCCCAAGCGCCGAAGGAAGGCTTACCCGACGGGTTTCGCGTAGTGCAGATCCACTGTGCCGGAGTAGCCGGGGAGAGTCACGGTCTCGTTCTCGTCGACCTTCCAGCCGAGGCCGTAGGCCTCCACGTACAGCTGGTAGTTCTGGATCGCGGGAGAGTCGGCGAGCGCCTTCTTGAGCACGTCCTGGTCACCGACAGCGGTGATCTTGTAGGGCGGTGAGTAGACCCGGCCCTGGAGGATCAGGGTGTTGCCCACGCAGCGCACGGCGCTGGTGGAGATCAGCCGCTGGTCCATGACGCGGATACCCTTGGCGCCGCCCTGCCACAGGGCGTTGACGACGGCCTGAAGGTCCTGCTGGTGGATGACCAGATCGTTGGCCTGCGGCTCGGGGTAGCCGGGCGCGGCACGGGCGTCCGGCGGGGCGTCGTCGAGGGTGACGGTCAGGGCGCTGCCTTTGAGGGGCTCGGTACCCGCCGTTTTCTCCAGCGCCGCCAGCTTCGCATCCTCGGCCTCCGTGGAGCCGTCGTCGCGTTGTGCGAGGGCGTCCACGTCGCCGCGCACGGCCGAGGTGGACTCCTCGAGGTCGCCGTTCTTCTCGCTGCGCTGCTTGATCAGGTCGGAGAGCCTCAGCAGGGAGTCGTCCGTGCGCAGGTCCGTACCCTTGGCGGTGTTGAAGCTGGTCACGAAGATCAGTCCCGCGAGGGCGAAAACGGCAGCTGTCAGCAGCCGGACCGGTCGCCACTTGGAGCGGCGAACGGGGCCTTGCGGGGAGTCGGCGGAATTGCTCAACGTACCCTTATCTCCTTCGACGCCGCGGAAGCACTACGCTAACGGACGCCCGGGGGCGGCAGTGGCCCCCCTGGCTCCGGCCCCGGCGCCAGCCACAGTTCCCTGCGCGGTAACGCAGCGCATCGACAGGAGAGTCCCTCGTGCCGAAGTCACGTATCCGCAAGAAGGCCGACTTCACGCCGCCTCCGGCCGCGAAGCAGGCGGCGACGATAAAGCTCACCAACCGCAGCTGGGTCGCGCCGGTGATGCTCGCCCTGTTCCTGATCGGGCTCGCCTGGATCGTCCTGTTCTACGTGACCGAGGGCAGCCTGCCGATCAAGAGCTTCGGCAACTGGAACATCGTCGCCGGCTTCGGGTTCATCGCCGCGGGGTTCGGCGTCTCGACCCAGTGGAAGTAGCTGCTCCGCAGCCGGGCACACAGACCGGGTCCCCAGTTGTCCACACCGTTTTCCACAGGCCGGGGAAAAGGTCAGAAGATCTGTGGATAACTCTCGGCCCGTTGACGCCGATGTGACTGCGCCTGTCAGGCCAGTGAAGCGATCAGCCCCTTGCTCCTCCTGGAAAAACCCAGGTCAGAGGCAAGGGGCACGCTTGTTCCACACACGATGCACAAGATCCGCCACACGCTGTGGACAACTCTGGGGAAAGCTCCACTCCCGTTGCTGTCAGGTCATGTGATGGCGGCGGTCCTGGCCACGACAGCGACGACACTGAGGAGCACGACCGCCGCGCAGACGGCGAACTGGACGGCGCCGCGGCGCTTCCCCTGCGGGGCGTGCACCAGGCCGTACGCGATCACGACTCCGGCGATCAGGCCGCCGATGTGCGCCTGCCAGGCGATGCCCGCCCAGAGGAACGTGATGACCAGGTTGATCGCGATGAGCACCATGATCGGACGCAGGTCCTGCCGCAGCCTGCGCATCAGCACCACGGTTGCGCCGAGCAGGCCGTAGATCGCGCCGGAGGCGCCCAGCGATCCCTGCGCCGGCATCTCGATCAGATAGGTGAGGGCGCTGCCTGCCAGGCCGGAGATCAGGTAGAGCGCGAGGTAGCGCACCCGCCCGAGCGCCTCCTCCAGCGGACCGCCCAGCCACCACAGCAGCAGCATGTTGAAGAAGATGTGCCACACCTCCTCATGGAGGAACATCGCCGTGGCCAGGCGGTACCACTCGCCGTCCGCGACGCCCACGACCTCCGCGAGGCGCGGATCGTACGCGTAACCGATCATCGTGAACCGGTTGACGAACTGGTCCTCTAGCCCGAGCGCCAGGCCGAACATGGCGATGTTGAGGGCGAGGATGATCTTGGTCATCAGTCGTGGATCGGCGGCGATCGCACCACCGGCGATGGTCCGCGGCCGGTTCGCGTTCGGATGGTGACCGGTACCGGAACCGGTGCGGACGCACTCCGGGCAGTGGAAGCCGACGGACGCGTCGACCATGCAGTCCGTGCAGATCGGCCGCTCGCAACGGGTGCACGTGATGCCCGTCTCGCGGCCGGGGTGGCGGTAGCAACTGCGCAGGCCGTGGGCGTCCCCCGGCTGCTGCGGACCGCCTGGCGCCTGGTCCATGGGATCACCTCACCAATCTGGGCTCACGACGTCGCCCCGCCCATCCTTACGGATGGACGGGGGGCCTAGGTTACCCCGGGGGATAAACGAGAGCGGCGGGCGTCAGGCCGTATAGAGGTCGACCGTAGCGTGGACGACGCGGTTGGCCGGGCGGTCGGT